>JAFAEW010000130.1 GCA_023423835.1 Bacteroidota bacterium
TGTTATACCGGTCGCTGTGAATAGCAAGTGCTTTAAAAATGTGTTCGCCTTTCAAAAGAAAAGCCTCCTTCATTTCCCGGGATAATACCGCGGATGGCAATTGCAGCATCTTTTTTTCCCGCTGCGAGGTACACATCCCCATCGCCAAAACGCATGTAGGCTCCGGGAGACTTTGAACGGATACATTTCTCGATTGCTGATAATGTTTCCTTTGGAGAAATGACATAGGCCACGTTTGAAACAACAGCCATTTGATCTTTAATAATTGCCTTTTCATGCAGGCGATAAACGAATGGAAACACTTTGTCCAGCAGCTTCACAAAAGCGGTAGCGGCTTTTGATCGCAATTTATTAAATCGTTTAGGCATCGTCATTTTGCGTGCTGCGCTTGTACAAATTGTGTTTAAGGAATTATAAGGTAATAAGATTTCTTCTCGCTAGAAAGACAACATTAGTTATTAATGTAATAAGGTAATAAGCTTTTTTGTTCTGAGCTGTCAACGTTTGCTATTAAGGTAATAAGGTTCGTTGTTTATTCCGGAACATCGCAACAAAAAACGAGAACCTGATAAGGTTGGTCGTTCACTCCGCAAGACCGAACAAACAGTGAAAACCAAACCCGAATCGCCTAACCTTATTACCTTCATAACACGCCATTGAATCAATGTAATAACCCAACCTTATAACCTTATTCCATCCGCATTTTACCCTTCCGAAAACTATGAGGTAATAAGGTTTTCTTCTCTCCAGATGGGCAAGGGTTGCTATTTAGGTAATAAGGTTCTTTTTCCAAGAGAAATTTTTGCTTTTAAGCTTAAAGTTGATCACTCAATCAGACCAGAACAAAACAGTGAAAACCGAACCCGCATCGAAACCTTATTACCTTCATAACATCAACCTTAATTAATGGACAGCCAAACCTTATAACCTTATTCCATAAACGATTTCCATTGTTTTTGGGAATGTAAGGTAATAAGGTTTTTCTTCCTGGTGGTCAACGTTTGCTATTAAGGTAATAAGGTTCGTTGTTTATTCCGGAACATCGCAACAAAAAACGAGAACCTGATAAGGTTGGTCGTTCACTCCGCAAGACCGAAAAAAACAGTGAAAACCGAACCTGCATCCGCTAACCTTATTACCTTCATAACACGCCATTGAATCAATTTAATAACCCAACCTTATTACCTTATTCCTCCCATTTTAACTTTCATTGGTAGTGCTTTATAAAGGAGTTATATTCTTCCAGAAACGTTACTTTTTTATGGTGATTCGGCTGATCGAGAGTATTCCTGCAAACCCGGTCCACATCACCCTTTGAAACGGAAAATGCGGAACACGATTTCTGCCATTCAAATATTCCCTGGCATAAATGATTCTCATTGATGAAATTCTCCGTACTCTCAGCAATAACCGACACCAGCTTTTCCTCCGAAATTTTAGGCGAGCGGGAAACAAGAAAATGAACATGATCGGGATTCGCATATATCGCATACAACTTCGAATAATTGTTGTTCACAATTCCCGTAATGTACTTCTCAATTCTTTCCCTGTTCTTCTCCAGTATTGCCGGAAGGCGGTTTTTTGTAACCAATACAAAATGCGTATACACATTATAAAAATCGATTTCCATTATCTTGAGGTTTAGTATAAAAGCATTGATAAAAAAGACACTTGTTCCGCCGGTCAAACACGAGAAGCCACGCAACCGATCAAATCAAACCGTATCCATAAAACTCCGCTCCACCTTATTAAACAGTAAGATGCCGACCAGCAAAAACACCATCGCGCAGCTAACGCTGTACAAAAAAAACAGCGGATCAAAAACACCTTCCCCGAAAATCGCATACCTGAATCCTTCCACCATCGGCGTTAAAGGATTCCAACGAATGAAGGCTGCATAACCGGACTCCTGAAGATACGAGAGCGGATAAGCCACCGGCGTAACATACATCAATAAACCAACTGCAAATCCAATCAATATACTCAGGTCCCTGTACTTGGTGGTGAGCGACGAACAAATAATACCGATACCCAATCCCATTAGGGCCGTGAAAAATACAATCACCGGCAGCAGAAAAAAATGCCATCCTGCCGGGGGACTAAAAAACCCGTTGAAATAATAACACGCTATCAGTATTGCCACGAGTGAGAGCTGGATTAAGAATTTGATGAGATTGGAAATAATGGCCGACAAAGGGGATACGAGCCGTGGAAAATATACCTTTCCGAAAATTCCGGCATTGGAAACAAACGTATTGGAAGTACTGGTTAAGCAGCTTGAAAAATAATTCCAGATGGTGATGCTGCTCAAATAAAACAGCGAAGGTGGCAACCCATCGGTCGGAATTTTTGCGATCTTATTAAACACGGTCAAAAACATCAGCATCGTCATCACCGGCTGTATTAAAAACCAAAGCGTTCCCAAAACTGTTTGCCGGTATTGAGAAGCAAGATCGCGCTTCACAAATAGAATAATCAGGTCGCGATAGCGCCACACTTCCCCTAAATTCAGCCGGAATAAATGACGTTTTGGTCCGATAACTTCCGTCCAGTTTTCGCCCCCAATCTCGCCCTCAATCCGCGGCAGTATGGCCGCTTCTTCCTGTATCATTTCTGTTCAAAATTTTTGTTCTGCGAGCAGACTTCATGATTCGATTTCATCTCATTGTTCATTTATATCGGCTCAAAAAACCGGCTAAACAACCAAATCCGCAAATAACTTCTGCGGTGAGGTTTTCCAGATATTTTCCCGGATTAGAGTCTTGAGAAAAAGTTGATCGCTGTTGCCTGATCCGAATAGAAAATCAATCGAAGGCGCGGCGTGTATCTGATCGATATTTTGTAACGCATGGAGAATTTCGGTTGTCGTATTTCCGCTTTGTATAACGGAGTCATGGACGCTGCGTCCCGTTTGCCGCGTTCCAACATTAATCGCCGGAACCCCATAGTAAGGCGCTTCGCGAATGCCTGCACTCGAATTGCCTATAATGAACTGCGCATATTTCAGAAGCGTTAGAAAATATTCAAATCGCAGGGAAGGAAAAACAACATACTTCTCCGAACCTCTTCTTTGCAATATATGCTTCAAAATTTTATCGGCACCCTTATCATTATTAGGATAAATCAGGATGTAATTATAGCCCGACCGGTCCAACGCATTGAAATAATGTTCTGCCTGTTCTTCCAGGCTTTCTATTTCGGTGGTTACGGGATGAAACATTGAAATGGCATAGGCTTCAAATGAAATTGCATAATGTGCCCTTGCTTCTTTCAATGCCGGTAATGTCGGAGAAAGCAACACATCCAGGTCGGGCGAACCGGTGATAAAAATATCGCCTTCCCGCTCACCCATTTGTATCAGCCGCTGCCGTGCATCTTCATTGGCCACAAAATGCAGATGACTGAGCTTACTCACCGCATGCCGGATCAGTTCATCCACCGTTCCCGATAATTCGCCGCCTTCGATATGCGCCACTAAAAAATTATTCAGCGCACCCACGGAAGCGCCGGCCAGCGCTTCTATCCGATCGCCATGTACAATGATGAGATCAGGTTTAATCGATCGTGTATATTCAGAAAATCCCGCAATCGTTTTCGCCAGCGTCATATCCATCAAACCCGAAGTGTCGCGGTTGTCGAATCTGAAGATGTTTTTATATCCACACCGTTCAATCTCGTGAATCGTATAGCCATAGTTTTTATCCAAGTGCATTCCGGTGACGAAAAGATGCACTTCAAAATGCAGATTGTTGTCAAGAATCGTGATCAGCGATTTCAGTTTTCCGAAATCTGCCCGCGTGCCCGTTAGAAAAACTATTTTCCTTTTCATCCCGGTAGAATCCATCATACTTCAATAAAAGAGGCACTCTGATAATTCAAAATGTGGCTGATGGATAACTGCTCATCTGCCGGCAGGTCTGCTGCTGCCGTTTTCCCAAGAATGTTTTCATATTCCGCTGCCGCTATACCGCCTTTCCCCGGGCGTTTTACCCAGATATTTTCTTTAGTAAATATTTCTCCTTTTTGAATCGGCTTGATCGAACAGACGGTTGCAAATGCAAAATCAATAGTCACCTGCTCTTCTGGTGCCGGCTCTTTTTTGCCGCCTCTTTGTTCAAACAAAATCTGTACACCTTCAATCAATTCCTTACAGGCGTTGGTATCCATTGAACAGATAATATCCGGCCCGGGACGGTTCATCCTGTCGGTAAAATGACGCTCCAAAATGCTCGCTCCAAATGCCACGGCACCGAAACAGGCATGATTAGTCCGCGTGTGATCAGACAAGCCGATCACCGCGTCTTTAAAAGCATTTTCCAACTCGCAGACCGCACCCAGCCTCACCAATCTGTTTGGTGTCGGATACAAATTCGTCGTATGCAGCAATGCAAAGGGAATACGGTTTCTTCTGAAAATCTGTACTGCCTTCGAAATGCTTTCCATTGTATTCATTCCCGTGCTCAGAATAACCGGTTTACCAAATCCTGCCACGTGTTCGAGCAAGGGATAATTGGAGCACTCACCCGATCCGATTTTGTAGGCCGGCACCTTCATTTTTTCCAGGCGGTTTGCCGCCGCCCGACTGAAGGGCGTGCTGATGAAAATCATGTTTTTACTCTCAACATAATTTTTCAGTTCCATTTCCTCTGATTCAGATAAGGCACAACGGCGCATGATTTCATATATACTGACATCCGCATTGCCCGGAATCGTGTTTTTTGCTGCGCCGCTCATTTCATCCTCTACAATGTGCGTTTGGTGTTTGATCATCTCTACACCCGCCGCCTTCGCAGCATCTACCATTTCTTTGGCAGTTTGCAGACAGCCTTCGTGATTGATGCCCAGTTCGGCAATGACCAACGGCTTATAATCGCGGCCGATTCTCCGGCCCGCTATTTCGAGGTAAGGATACATGAAAAGAATTAATGAAATTTTCTTTAGAAGGAATTTTTTCTATTAAGGTTATAAGCTTGGTCGTTCATTCACTAAGACCAAAATAAAAAAACGAAAACCAAACCCGCATCCAAAACCTATTACCTTCATAACAAAATCTTTGAATCCGTCTTAAAACTAAAAACCACCTTCTTTTGAGATTTGGTCAAAAAAGAAGGTGAAGCCCTTTTAAGCGTGACAATCGCAGTTGGTATTGGATGATGAGCAGGAAATTTACCGGAATTATAACCGCTTTTTCCATCAGCGGATAAAGCTTCGCCAGTCCAGTCACAATGCCTGATCCCGATTTTTTTCCCAATAATTTTTCCGATGCTAAGCAGTTTCAAAAGGAATAGTCAATTTTTCAGATTTTCCCTTTGGAATATAAATGTAGAAGAATCCGCGATACAAAATATTAAATGTGCATTAAAACACCTTGATCTCCTATTAAGAAAAGCTTCAAAGGCATCCGAAAGAAAATGACCGGACAACCGCTTCGAGACATACAAAAGCCGTTTCCAAAAAATGGAAACGGCTTTTGCCTTTCTAAAAAGAGTTTTATTGTTTGACGAGCTTGATGGTTTTCGTCTTTTTACCCTGTGAAACCTGCAACACATACAAGCCTTTTGGAAAATCATTACCAAAACGATAGCCATTTGAAACCAAACCACTGCTCTTATACACGGTTCTTCCATACATATCGGTTACGACTATCCGGATATCTTCCTGACTGGCCCCGCTGATCTTCAACCTGAAATCACCGGCCGTTGGATTGGGTGAAACGGTTACCGTTAAATCTGTCGTCTTCAGTTTGCTTTCGTCGGATGCGGTCAAACAGGGCGTTTCGGGTTCTGTAATCGTAACCTTTATCGGGCGGCTCAGGCAGCCGGACGCATCCATCACCCGGAAATTGTAATCGCCGGCTTTGAGATGCCCAAATACCGGATCATCCACAAATTCTCCATTCCGCTTCCGGTATTTATAGGGCGGATTTCCACCTGTAGCAGAAAGGGTAACCGAACCATCCCTTCCACCCTGGCAGGAGACATCGGTTTGCTCGCTCACCGTGGCGACAATTTCTGTGGGACCGGTAACAGTGACGCTTACTTTCGCCATACATCCGGTAGCATCCCTTACGAATATCGCATAGGCTTTTGGCCGCAATCCGGCAAAAGTCGGTTCACTCTGATAAGTTCCGTTTTGACCAAGCTTGTATTGAATTGGTTCGACTCCTTTTCTGGTCATGATGGTGATGGAACCGTCATTTGCACCAAAACACGAAACATCGGTCTGGCTGGCCACCGCCGCCTTTAATTTACAGGCCGCAACATCACCAATCGAAAAATCTTGCAATACGGGACTAAGACCGGGATCATTGGTTGAAAATTCTGCCTTGTATTGAAGATACTTTGAAGCATCCGGAACGTCATCACCATTTGAGATGACCGTATATTCCGTCCAGTTTTTATCGGGCACCGGTGAATTTCCGGTTCTTACACTGATAACAAGCGCAGTATTTTCAGGAACATCGGCATTCCAGGATGCGATTCCCCACGCATTATATTTACCCGATGCTGTTAAAATGCGGGATTCAAAAGTGCCGGATGTTGCATAGGGTAACACATGAATCCAGTCAACGGAAACAGGACTTTCGGTGTTATAATCACTGATGGCTACGCGCATGGGCTCTGTTATTTCCAACGCTGATGAAGTGTAAACCAATTCGCCATCAATATAAAAATCGAAGGTGGAGGACGATGTCCAGTTGATCCGGTAAAGATGCGGTTCGCCGGTATAGGTTCCCGGAATTTCATAATCTGAATTGGTCGTCCCGTCAAAAAGCCTCGCCTGTAAAACGCCGTTGTTGCCGGTGCTGAACATTGCCCAGGAATGTTCACCCCAGAAGATGCCGCCATCACCGGTAGCGTCGCTTCCTGCACCAAATCCAATGTGCTGGAAGGGCGCAGCAGCAAAGGTTGCCACAAATTCAACCGTGGTACTGGTCGCGAACGTGAGCGATTCGGGTTCGGTATTGAAGCGGGCGCCATCAACAAGGATCGATCCGTTAGCGTAATTTACCGAGCCGTTGCCTTGCCATAAAAACTGATTCCATTGGTCCACCGGCGGCGCAGTCGTAAATTCTGCCGCCCGTTGCGGTTGCAGCATCACCTCTCCATCTGCCTGTTCAGATATGTAGGTATTCAGATGGTTGCCCTCGGCAAATTGGGCCGCTGTGCTGTCTCCGGTCGCTGTTTGTGCCACTGCCCGGATGGAGCCAAAGCTGAGCACGAATAAGATCATAAAGCAGGTGGAGCGAAACTTTAGATTCTGGTAAAACTGTAGTTTAGGTTTCATACTGGTTGTTTTATTAAATTAAAAAAAAGGTTGATTGTTCAGGCGCGTCCTCCCCCGAAGAACAAACACCGGTTTCCCCTAGGGCGTCTTAACGATCTTTATCGTTTTTGTCTTGTTATCTTTTCTTATCTGAATGAAATAAATGCCGGGAATAAATGTTTCGCCGAATTGAAAAACCTGTGCGCCCGATCCCGCGGCCTTATACATACTCCTCCCCGACACATCCACTACCTTTATTTCAAATGGCTGCGAATCTCCGGCAGTGGTCACCAATTTAAACTGACCGGATGAAGGATTGGGTGAAACGGTTACCGTCAATCCATTCAGCTCATCCGCATTGGCTTTTTTCAAATCAGCAGGACCGGTTTTGGAAATAAGTTGCGCATCATTGGAATAGGTGGCCACATAATTACCCGCCACCGCCGGGAAGAACGCGTATTCAATCCCCTTAATGATCTCTGTTGTGAACGCCACGTTTTCTCCATTCCGGGTTATCGAGATCAATTGGCCGGTGAGTGAATTGACCGGCAGCATGGCCTGCATATAATTCGCGCCCTGGCCCACGGCGATAGAGAAACCGAGCGTATTTCCATTCCAGCTGAATGATCCGAACGAGGAACCGTTTCTGCCATCGAGCCAGGTCAGCAATTGCTTCGAAGAGATTACCGGAACCTGCCTCGCCTGGGCCGAAGCAATAATCAGATCCGATCCTTCGGAATTCGCATCATCGGTATGCATATTGGCACAAAAAACACCGTAATAACCTTCCGCTCCCAACGCTTTATCGAGCAGCGCATCAATGAAAGGACTATACGACAAGCCCGACTCATCCGGCATTTGTGTGGTCAACTGGTAACAATCGATCATCGAACCATCCAGATCGGCAAATCGCATCGGCAAGCCCGATCCTGTAAACATGCCGGGTCGGTCCTGCACCCAGGACGCCGGCCAGTAGTAATAATTGGCGTCCAGCCGGATCCCGTGAGCGGTCTCCGTTTTGGGAACCGTTGCCCAATCACTCCACGTAATACAATGGTTGCGATTGGTAACGGGAGAATGAAGGCCGGGCAACTGAGCAGCGAGTTGTGGCAGCTGGGTAGCAAAATTGTTTTCCAACGAAGCAGGTGTGAAATTTTCGCAATTCGTGCTGAGGTGCAGCGCAATTTCAAATCCATCATCCTGGAATGCCTTAGCCTGTGCATCGGAGATGGGCGTGCCCGGGAAAATATAGGAAGTAGCCCTCACCGCTGTCCAGTTCGCCACCGATTCCGCATCGTTCGGACCCATCTGTTTGTATTGGTTGAAGCGTCCGGTAGTACCGCCATTTCCATGATCATCTCCGGTCATCACCACCGCTGCTTTTAATCCCCTCGGCAGAAACCAGAAGCGCGGAAGCGGCTTTTTCTTCAGGTTGTTCTGAATAATGATATTCGTCAACAAATGTTGTTGCTCATCGGCCTGTGGAATAGCAATTTTGTTGAAATCAACCCAATCCGGAAAGAACATGTCATCAGAGCGGATGGGATCAATCTGACCATCGCGCTTTTGTCCCGCCCATTGGGGATTCCCCTGTCGTGTATAAACAATCGAACGGGCAAGATCATAGGTGAATGCGATCGCTCTGCCCCCATTGGCTCCGATGTCGTAGGTTGTCACGGCCGGATAGGTGGTAGCCGTATTGGCGTCCGAATAGAGGGTTGCGATCGCCGTCGCTCCTTTCAGGCGATAAAGATCGGCTGCACCGTGAAACTGAATCGTTTCATGCACAATACCGGCTCCCGGCCCTTCGGCATTATGCACCAACAGGTATTTGTCCTGAAGGGTTCCCGGTTTGGGAGATAAGCCGAACAGCTTTGCCAGAAGCGGATCGGGACGGAAGGCAATTAAAGTTCCACCGGCCATCGTCCATTTTGCCAACAGGTTGCCCTGCGCTTTGGTAACCGGAATGTTTCCGAGAATCACCACATCATATTTCTTCAGCTTCGCTCCGGTCACCATCGAGATATCCATCGCGTCGAATTCATTCATCCCCTGCGCCCTCAGAATCTCAACCGGAAAACGGCTGAATGGATTAGTACTGCCGCTGATGATCAAGACCGGCCCACCCGGACCTTCGGTAATCGGGGGCGGAGGAACGGCCGAAGTGGTGAACGTCCACACGAGATTGGATAAGAGCGCATTTCCTGCAACGTCTTTAATTCCATTATTGCCGGACTTCAGCGTTACCTGGTAGTCGGTCGAATATTTTAAAGGAGAAGTGGGCGTGATGATCACCTGGTGTTTGATCGAGTCGTAAGCAACCGTTCCGGATACCGCTTTTCCTGCCGCATCCTTTAGCTTGCAGGTATTGCCGTTAACTGTTTGAGGATCAATCTTTTCGTTGAAGGTGGCCACAATGGTGGTATTCACATTCACACCTTCAGCCATGTTCAGCGGTGACACCCAAAGAACAACGGGTCTGCTTGTATCAGGGCCAAGGTTCGGACTGAACACCACATCCGCCCAATAATTACTTGCCTCGTATGAATTGATGGGAAAGGCCGAAACCGACGTATAACTATAAACCCCGTTGCCGCCCTCAGCCTCCGGATCGGTAATCGCGATCAGCGGTCCGTTTACCTTTTCCACATTGAAATAGTTATCGGAATAAGCATAGTATCCCTGGTCGCTGAAATAGGTGGCTACATATACTTCTCCGGCATTGATCGAAACGGGATTTCCGAGCTGCACCTCCTGCCAGCCGGAGGAAGATTCGTTGATGAAATCGGCCCTTCCCAGCAGCGTTCCATCCAGCGTCCATAATTGGCCTGAATGCGCTCCGCTGGTGGCCGCTCCTTTATAAAACCGGAACCCGGTAATGAATCCGTTCTCCGTACTTTTGAATTTAACGCCTACCTCAATTCCCACCTGCGGTGTATGATCATTGGCAGTCTCAATTACGGGAACATCCGAAAGGCTGAAGATGGAACAGGGACAATTCTCTTCATTTCCTGAAACATGGATATCAATCGAATTCAAACCGGGAGCAGAACCCGCAAGCTCGAGGTTACAGATATCATCGGCCGACCGGCTTTGAATTTTAAGATCACCGGCTTTTGACGGAGTGAAGGTATAACTCCAGTTAGCCGTTCCCGATGCGGCACTCCAGGTCAATCCGCCATCCGTTGAAACTTCTACGCCGGCTACCACTCCTCCACCCGAATCGGTGGCCGTTCCGCTAATGGTGACCGGTTTTCCCATTGGAATCGTAGCGCCATTTACCGGAAAGCCAATCACCGAAGCCGGCGCCGCCTGGTCTGTTGAAGCCGTGGCGGCAATCAACCCGCTTTCCAGCGATCCGGGTTGAACGCCCATATCTGCAAATAAATTAACCGTCGCCTGCTTGATGTTGTTATCCGGAACCGATCCGCCGCGATCATGGACGCCATCCAATCCCCACGACCATTGTACCGTTCCTGCGCCAAACACCAATGCGCCGCCCGGATGCCGGTAAAGCGACAGATGATGCGTGTGATCATTGACGGTGGTGGCCGACATCTTTATTCTTCCTGCCGGATAATAGGCCGGATATTGCTCCCAATCCCATTCATATCCCAAAGTGCGATTTGAAAGGGTTGCCGTTTGTCCATCCCCAAGATCGGCGATAGAAGTATTTCGCCAAAATCGAAGGCTCTTGTAGGACGAAGGCACTTCGATTGCCGATTCCGTTCCATCCCAGCTTATCTGACCGCTCAACGCGTTTTCCGGACGGCAGCCATCGGCATTCTGAAAATCACAGCCGGACCGCCACAAGCCTGTCCATACATCCGGAAGCGGATCGCATTTTCCCCCACATTCATTTTCTCCCAGGTTTCCCTCTTTATAACAGACGAGCGTGCGATAGGGCATATTCGTTCCATCGATAGACGGTTCGAATCTCGTTTTCCAATAGATCTCATTGCCGCTGAAAAAGGCAAGATGCACCCCTGCATCCCGCGCAGCTTCCACATTATTCCGCTGTTCCGCAGACCAGTATTCGTCATGTCCCACCGACATAAAAACCTTATGATTGAGCAACAGGCTGCCGGATCTTGCCACATCGATACTCGTGGTGTAGCGAACATCGTAACCATTTTTTTCCAGCCAGCGGATCATCGGATATTCTGCATTGAAAAGCCAGTCTTCTTCCAGTCCACCACCTCCGCCACCGCCACGGGTGATGAACGGCCGGTTATAGCTGATTTTTACGGCATGACCGGCCGGATAATTGGTAGTGCCGGTATAAAAACTGTTGCCGCCATAACCATTATAGGCCTGCCAGGTGCCGTCGGAAGTCTGAAACAGCAAGTCAGACGCAGCCGCATCATCGCGAACAATGAAGACGATATGGCTCGAACTCTTGGTGTCTGCTCGTTTCAGCTTTGCGATATAAATTCCCGAAACCGCATCTGCCGGCACGTCCCAATGCGCCGATTCCATCCAGTTTCCGCAATCGGTCAGGCCGGTAACCTCGTCCTGCAGCTCCGCCGGTTGCAGTTGCGGCAGCGAGGCCGTGATCACACCAACGCCGGTTTTGCGTGCTCCGTTTCCATTGTAATAACCGAGCCGGTAAATGTCGATCCCATAGTCCGATGCATCGGTTTTGATCTTAAAGCGCACCGTTTCGCCCTTGTTCACACTCAGTTCCGTTGCAAAGCCCTGAATAGAAAGATCGCCGGCGCCGGATATATCCCATTCGGAAGCGGGATTTCCGGGCAGCGCATTTTCCGTCACAATTACATTTTGGGCAATTGAAATTCCGGAGAGTGAAAAAATCAACATAAACAGCATAAACAGGCGACAGGGAACAGCAGTTCGCGGGTAGGCAAAAAAACGCATAACAGGTTGATTTACAGTTTTAAAAAAAGGTAAAGCCGACTTACAATTTGGTATTCGCGGATATGAATGTCAGGGCGGTGTTCAGAGGTAAAGAATTGTTAAGAAGACTTAAAGCTAAAGCTTTGTTTCAAGATTCCAAATTTTTTTTCTAACGGCTGAGTTCTCCCCAAAACCAACAAGGTGAAGCCAATTTTCCTTACGAAAAATGCTTCACCTGATGATTGCGTCTGCCTGGTTTAAAAGTGTTGGGAAGAAAAAAGGCGGTTACAAATCCCGCGTCACCACAATATCGGTGGCATCGAAACTGCCCGTCCACGGAAATCCCATCCATAACCTCACTGTGCCAAACTGCCGGGCAAGCGTCCGGAAGGGTGGCAGGATGGAATAATCCAATGAGCCTTCGGTATTGGCGCCGGCCAGCGAAATATGGGCCGTGGAGACCGAATCATTGATATTGAGGGTAACGAGCAGGATAAAAACGGCATCTCTCGGGAAGGAACCGAACTTCGTGTCATCATTGTCATCGATCCGGAGCCGGTTGTCCTGGGTAAAATCGATGTGCAAAAAGCTCGTCAGCGTGCTCACCGGCTGACCGAAAGTCTCAAACTGCACGGTCACAAGACCGGCGCCCTGCGGAATAAACAGCGCCGTGGAAAAGTGATACACTCCATCTCCGGCAAACTTCGAAAAATTACACTGCAAAACGGTCACCGATTGCTGCCCCTGCGTTCTCGTGATCTGCACCCACCGTTCGGATGTGCCCGCCGGCGAGGAAACGATTTTCACATTGCCCGAAGGCCCATCGATATTTACCGTTCCCACCTTTTGGGTATGGGCCGGAGGAGAATTCACGATACCGGCATCGAAGTCGGACTGAAACAAAGTTTCGGTTTTACAGGCGGTAAACAACAAGGCTGACACGCAAACCAGAACGATCCGGTCAAGGACCAATCTGTATGAAAATGAATGCAACATATACATTGATTTAATCGTTAAAAAATCATTGGCCGTTGCCAATTGCCGCACAAAGTAGAACAGCCGGAAGGCAGATGCAATCGTATTTATACTCATTTTTTTGCGTGATTTTTACGGGAAATCATTGGAGCCCGAAGGCATAAAAAATCGGGAAATATGAAGACGGTTTTACCGGTTGATTTCGGCGGCTTAGCAGTTGCCGAAGACTAGTTCCTCTCCCGCTATCCGCTCGGACCATCAGATAATTAAACCGCGGAAGTCAATAAAAAAAAGTGTTCCTTACGGCTGATTTAAAAAGTGTTCCGCCAGCGATTCCCACTCCGCTTCCAGCGAGGTGGAAGGCATTTTTTTGTAAGCCCGGTTGTACCAATAAGCGGCATTTCCCGCATCGCCCCCCTTCCGGTGAAGGTAGGCATGAATCCAGGAGCCGTTGCTGTCCGCGATGTCCTGGATGAGCGCATGCGCCCGTTCCCAATCGCCCTTCGCATCGTACCATAATGCCCGCAGGTAAACCGGCAAGCCCGGCAACGGTTCCTCCTCTGACAGACTTCTTTTAAATGCTTCCAATTTCATCGTTCAACACCGTATTTGAATGCATGAAGATAAAAATTTCCCCCATCATTCCGGCGGCGCTGAAAGTGGAAGAATTTTTTTTGTTACCCAGCGGCATTGCTACTATTGAGCTTCGTTGCGTCGCACTCTTCAGGGTTCGGTTCGCTATTCAGCAAATTCAAATTCATCGCAACATTAAAGAAGGGAAAGGTTCTTCACCCGTCCCTTCTGATAGTTAGTATTTTCTGCTACGAAACGAAACCTTTAATCCGCCATAACCTAAAGCTGTCCCTTGCCCGTTCCGCCTCCCTGTGCATCCGTTCCTGCATCGATAAACTTTTGCCTGAGGGAAGTATTACCGTCGGCGTCCATCATCACCACATAAATATTTTTTTTATCTTTCAGATTGACGCTGTAATAGGTTCCCGAAGGAAGATCTATTTGGGTAACACAACTGATGGTGGTTCCGGGATAATCACTTTGCAGCGCTTTGTTTAACGCAGGATCCAGGTTTGATCCATCATAATACTTGATCAGCCATTCCTGGTTTCCATTTTTCCTGTTCATGCCCAGCCAGCACCTGGCATTATCCATTTCAAAACGAACTTCATAGTTGCCTTTCGACTCATACCAACTGGTGTTTGCAGCACAGGGAAAACTATGATAAAATTTTACAAGTAGGGTCTTCGCCGGAACCATCGGTGAAGCCATTGCCGGAACCATCAATACGATGGTGACCAGCGATAAAATTAAGCTTTTCATTGTCTTCGTTTTTAAGTTGAAGTAATGATCAAACTTACCTTATCCCTACATCCACTGCAAGCGAAATAGCGATAGATGGTCGTACACTTCAGGTAAAAGAAGAGTCGATTTCTTCTAAAAAAACAACCCAAAATCCGGCAAAACAGGATATGCCAATTCTCATAAGTTTTATCAACCATTTATCCTACGCTGTTAATAAAACTAAAAATAGAAAACATCGTGTGACGAACGGTGAAAAGGTTGTGATTATCATGTGCAAAATTATCAACGGCCATCGGTCCGGCATTCCATAACCCCGTTCGTCAGGGCGGGGATAACAAACCACCGCCAAAACCCGGATCCATACCGCCGGCCAATGCGAGGAATGCCGGGCTTACAGCCCTTGCAAATTTTCGGATTCGCGATCGTCGCATTATCCCGGCGCTAACGGACCGGGCTCGGGAGTTTCGGGCCTACAGCCCTTACAGATTATCCAAAAATTGCTAATCGTCAAAAGCGATATCAGGGCCAACGGCCCGACATTCCACAACCCCGTCCGTGAGGGCGGGGACAGCAGATCGTCATCATCCCAATGATCGACCAGGGCCAACGGCCCGACATTCCACAACCCCGTCCGTGAGGGCGGGGATAACCAAACAAAACCGACCCCAAAAAATCAACAAGGGGAACGGCCACCCATTCCACCCGCGATCCAACTCCGTTTTTCACCGTTTTCAATGTTAAAAAAACACCTTTCGCTGCTGTAAATCACCCTGACAAATTGGTTTAAAAAACCCTTGTACTCGGAAATTGATTTTTCCAGCTTTGAGTGTTGATAAAAATGAAACTTCAACCAGGGAAGCCGAAAACTGCATGTTGAACGAGTAGGCGAAACAAATTTATTTTATGAAAAAGATTAAACTTTACGCATTCCTATTATTGTTGATACCGCTTACATTTTCCCAATGTTCCGGGGGCGGTATTGACGATATTGTATTTCCGACACCAAACTGTACAAGATTGAGCCAAAACGCCGTGCAGACAATTAATTTTTTCGATTTGCAAAATTCAAGCCCCTTCTTCAACCAGGTGGTAGCCAATTTCGAATTCTCGCAAACGTCGGATTCCTATTCCGGCGGCCCGGGCTGTCCTCCTATGGCCTGCCAGAATTATCTGGTTATCCGGAACCTGACAGATAAGACGATTTCGTTCGATTACAGCATTACATTTACACTTAATTCGATAAAATGGAATTACCAAAATGCTGCTGTCATCCCACCGGGAAGTTCCGTAGATGTTGGACAGATCAACAGCGATTGCGGAAGTATTACTTTAGGATCAATTTTAATTCAATCCGCAAAAATCACTTACGGGTAGGGCTAACAACAGCCGAAAGGTGCGTATTAAGAAATATTTCTGTTTCAAAACAGCTTTGGTTTCCTTTATCCCATTTTAAAACCTCTCATCGGTTTATGAAATTTTATTAGTTTGGCCGAGACATAATCCTGATAATTTCAAAGAGGACGCAGTCGTCGACGTGGAAGGAACAAATTTTCAGGATTTCAGAATTTTGAGATCAGGGGCATCGCAGATAAGACCATTAAAATAAAATAGCCGATTATTAATAACTTTTCTATTTCTAAAGCATACTAAAATTTCCATGGCTACAAATCCTAATTCAGTCGGCAACAATTAGCTATGAGTAGAAGGTGGCAACCAAAGCGGGAGGTACATGTAGCGGAACTTTTTCCTTTTACAGCGCCTTTCGTTTCCTCAAAATTCACCGCTGCCGAATATTAAACGCTTTTAATTGATGAAGAAACTATTTGGGTGACAGCGGTGTTTTGAAGTCGATTTTTTGAATCGATTGTAGATTTCTGTTTTTATGTGCAAGGTTCGCTTCCGACTGATTCATGCTTATCGGTGTTTGACTTAATAAACCCTTTCTCTATCCATGCATCTTTATGACCCTCGCCGGCACACCAACCACGGTACAGTCCGAAGGAACATCGTTTATCACTACCGCTCCCGCTCCAATCATTGAATTACTGCCGATAGTGATTCCGGGAATGACAATGGCGCCGGTTCCGATATGGGTTCCTTCGCCAACTGTAATGCCGCCACAAAGAACTGCCTGCGGTGAAATGTGCACGTAGTCGCCAATTACGCAATCGTGATCAATGCTACAACCGGTATTTAAAATACCATGCTTCCCGATTTTCGTGTCTGCATTCACAATTGCGCCGGGCATCACAACCGTTCCTTCGCCAATGGTTGAATGGCGGGAAATGATCGAAGATGGATGAATCGCGGTCGCAAACCTGCAGTTCAATTCACCGGCTATTTTTTTTCTGACCAAATTATTGCCAATGGAAATGATGATTTCATCTTTCTCAAAATCAAACGGGCCGGGAAAATTAAACGTCGGGTAATCCCACATCCTCTTTGTCTGAACACCATCGAATACGCCACCAATGGCTTTACCACAACATTCTAAAATGTCTGCGATAACTTTTCCATGTCCACCGGCACCGTATAAATAGATCATTGAATAAAATGTTGTTGCTAAACACCTCCGGTAAATCGCTCCATTGTGGCCGAATCTGCCGCGTTGATCCCTTCTGATTTAAAAACCTTTTCAATCGTTCTGAAAAATATTTTGAAGTCCAAAGCAAAACTCAGGTGATCAACATAGTAAATATCGTACTTAAATTTCTCTTCCCAACTGATGGCATTTCGGCCGTTTACCTGCGCCCAACCGGTAATGCCCGGTTTTACCACATGACGGCGACTTTGCTCTTTGCTATAGAGTGGAAGATATTCAACCAATAACGGTCGCGGACCGATGAGACTCATATCGCCTTTAATCACGTTCAACAATTGCGGAATTTCGTCGAGTGAAGTCTTTCTTATAAAACTTCCAACCGCCGTTAACCGTTCCGCATCCGGTAAAAGATTGCCGTTTAAATCCTTTTTGTCATTCATCGTCTTAAACTTGATCACCTTAAAAATCTTCCCATTTTTACCCGGACGCGCCTGGAAGAAAAATGGCTTTCCGTTATTGGCAATCATCAAAAAGATCACACAAATAATAAAGATGGGCGATAAAATAATAAAGCCAATCAAAGCAATCAGAAAATCCAGTAAAGGCTTGAAAAATGAACGGTACATGAAATTTTTAAAAAAGGCAAAGGTAAGGGAATAGCGCTTTCAACTTCCTTACCGGGAAGAATAGAGACGTATCCGGTGTTTGAGACGTGTTAAACAACTATTTGGTATTCAAGAATTGATCAACAGTCAGTCATCCATTTTTTTAAAAGCCGGAATTTTTCGAAGAACAAAAATGACGGCTAACGCCACTATTACCGTACATGCAATCCATTTTGCCTCCTCTGCGAAACCTGCTACCATAAAAAGGTAACACAGGCCAGAAATCGCAATTACGGAAAGAAAGCCAAATATATAACCCCATATAACGGTATTATGACCGTCTGAAGCTATCTTCATTTCCATCTTCCTTCTATGCAATGCCTCATCTTCTGTCCATTTAGCAATTTTGTTCGGCAACTCAGGATCTACCCGCTTATACTCATCAAGCAAGTCAGGATGTGGAAGGATCCCCTGAAAGAATTCGATTCGTTGTAACTGCTCCCGATGCACCTCGGTTTTACTGATGGATTTTGAAGGGTTGGGCATAATGATGGAGTTTTTTCGTTTTTATTGCATGGATGTGGAATACTTTTTCCTGATTTTTTTGATTTCGGGAAGTCGATTTTGCTTTGCCACAACTTTCGCATCTTCTTTTAAAGTTTCAACATCCGACCTTAACGCTTCTAATGCTGTCTTGCTGGCAATTGAATCGACAGCCTCCATGTAGTTTTTACATGCCGAAGCACCAAAAAAGTTCCTAACTGCTGACCAAAAGCTTATCTTCAAATTATACCGGTTCTGAAAACGATTTTGGTAATATACATTTGGTTCCATAATACAAATTTAAGGTTAGATTTTGAGGTGAATATAATAAATCCTTTTCAAAATCCATACCTGTAATTTAATCCAGCTTTTTAGATATTGTAAGTGGTTGTAGTAATTTAAGTTGCCAAACTTCAGAGATCCCCCACATTTTCGAGCTGCCATTAGAAATAAAGTTAAAACTTCAAAAGTATCCACTTGCAATTCGGTCTTGTTTGGGTGGAACAACGAAACTTAACCCCGAGCCGAAACCTTATTACCTTCATAACACACAGATAATAACAGCAGCCAAACCTTATAACCTTATTCAACTGTATGCTTTGCGATAAACGAACTTCAACCATCCTGGTTTTCTACCTGGTAAGCTATTTACATACTCCGCATTTTCCTCCATCTTTTGCACAATGCTTACAATATTTGCAGTTCTTACAGGCTTTACACGCTTTTGCTCCTGTACATGTTGCAGACTGACTAGCGAAGGCAAAATAATAGCCACCACCTGGTAGAAGGACAGTGAATACGAGCAGGATGATTTTTTTCATGAGAAGTCTTTCGTCCCTACCAAAATAGTTAAACTTTTGATACTCTCTCCTCCTCATTCCTGTACTCCTCCAAAACCGCTTCCCAAATTACTTCCTGCTTGTATCGCTCAGCGATCATCTTCCGTGCACCCAACTTTAAATATTGGTAGATCGGTTTGTCCAAATAACGCTTCCATCTTGCAGCAAACGGCTTTTTCTTTTTTGACCCGCACAATAATTCCGTTAAGACAATCGACAATTATTTAATTACAGCCATTGATATCAGAAACAATTCACGGAAATTCCACAACTACAGATGGCCTGATGACTGCTTTATTGTTTGTTGTAAAGTGGAAGATATTCAACCAATAACGGTCGCGGCCCAATCAAACTCATATCGCCCTTGATCACATTCACTAATTGCGGAATCTCGTCGAGCGATGTTTTTCGAATAAAGCTTCCAACCGCTGTTAAACGATCTGCATCCGGCAAAAGATTTCCGTTTAAATCCTTTTTATCATTCATCGTCTTAAACTTGATCACCCGAAAGATCTTCGCATTTTTACCCGGACGCGCCTGGAAGAAAAACGGCTTTCCCGAATTGGCGATCATCAAAAAGATCACACAAATAATAAAGATGGGCGATAAAACAATAAAGCCAATCAAAGCAATCAGAAAATCCAATAAAGGCTTGAAAAATGAACGGTACATGAAAAAAAGATTTTTTCTTTAAAGGTGCTTTTGCTTGACGGCTTTCTCCCTGATAAAGTCGATATACCTCTTTGCAAGCACCTCCCGATCAAAGTTATTCTTCGCATAAGCGTATCCGCTTTCTCCTTCCCTGATTAGCCGTTGCGGGTCGGACAAGTATTCTCTGATCACCCGGTCGTATTCCTGTTGATTTTCGGGCTCTACGTAACTTCCGCAGCCTGCTTCCTCTACCAATTGTCTTGATACGCCATCGATTGCCATCAGGATAGGCTTCTTGCACGACATATAATCAAAAGTCTTATTGGAATAGATCGTCTTAAAAGTGTCCACCTTTCTCAATACCGAAGCACCCATATCGGAAGCCAGAATATATTTAAATACCTCTTTCTTTGGAACAGAATCAATGAAACGAACGTTTTTTATATTCATTTCCCCGGCCCTCTTCTTCAACCTTTCCTTCTCCATTCCCTGCCCGATCAGTAAAAATTCAACGTTTGTATCTTCCAAAACTTTTCCGGCCTCTAATACCTGGTCCAGGTGATTGGCCACACCATGTGCGCCTACATAGGTAATGACAAACTTTCCTTCAAGCTTGTGCTGCCTTCTAAAAGGCACCGGATCAAAGGTTTGCAATAAGTCTTCGGATAAAGCAAAATCCGATGCATTTGGAATAAAAATTATTTTTTCTTGAGGAACTTTTTTCTTGTCAATCAATGTCTGGCGAAAGGCGGGGGTTAAAACATTTATCAACTTTGCCTTTTTATAAATGAATGCTTCAAACCAATAAGACAGCTTGATTACAGATTTATTGGTCAAAACACGTGTATCGATGGCTGACTCCGGCCAAAGATCTCTGATCTCGAAAACGAACGGCATTCGCCTCAACCTTGAAATCAGGTAGCCGGTAAAACCAACAAATAAGGGCGGTGAGGTAACAATTACAACATCAAACTTCCCTTTGGCCTTAAACATTCCTGCCCAAAGCGATGAAAACATGAAGGAAAAATAACCCCATAGCCTTCCTGCAAAGTTTTTATTGTAGGATTCTGATACATGACAGCGGATGACATCCACCTTTCCCTGTTGTTTTTTTCTAAAATAGTATCCCTTATATTCCGCTCTTTTTTCAGTTCCGTTTGCATGCATCATGCCACCGAGAACCGTTACAGAATGGCCAAGATCGGTCCATACCTTTGTCATTTCGTTCCATCGGGAACCACCAGGATCGTCTTCCTCAAGGAAATATTGATGTATCAATAAAATATTCATTGCACAATAAGCTTTGTTTGAACGGTGTTTAAACGGGTATTAAATGTATAATAAGACCTTTCCACCTTTTTGCCATAATAGTCGCTTCTAAAACCATGTTTTATTTCGGCCTTGATTTCATTACCATTTTCGTCAATTGACACAAATGAAAAAGTTTTTAAATCCTGCGGATGAAACAATTGCTTCACTTCCATTCCTTCCGGTTTATTTGGTATTTCGTCTGCAATCACCCATTCGGCCCTGCCTTTAATTTTAGTGATTTTCCTTTTGTGGCGGATCGATTCATCTAAATAACCAAATGCTTTTATTTCTCCTTCAAAAACATAAGCGTCGTCAGTCTCCGAGGTTTTCGCAGAAACCGCCTGCGACCAGTTAAACCAGATAAATCGCTTTCCTTTTTTCATCTGATTGTGGCCGTCGAGCATTACAGTGTTATGAGAAGCAGTGCCCATAAAATAGTCTAAAAGCTCAGGAGAGGTGTTGTATTTATAGGTCCCCCCGTCATACAAAAGATTGCGTCCTTTATACCAGATATCCAAATGAAGATTATCGGCCTGGGCAGGACGGTCTTTATGATTCCCGCACCGGATGAAGGTTAATCCATCGGGTTCTCTTAAAAGATAATAACCGCCGGTTTTGAATTCGTGCCAGCCGTTTTTTTGCCTGATCACCGGAAAGTCAAGATGTGAAATCTTTGATGCCTGAAACCAATTTGATTCCTCATCATCTGATCCTTCTACTAGGCCGTTTCCGGTTAAAAAAAGATGCAGGCAGTTTACCTGAGGACGATAATCCCGATAATCGGCATCCGAAAGCTTGAAAAATAATGCACCGTCATTTGAACCGTAATTGGGAAGCCACCCATTTGATGTTTCCATTGACTGCACTAAAAAATTTAGAGATCTGTAAGCCCGATCATAAACAACAGGAGAAAAGCTTTCTTTGTTTTTTTCTGAGACAGCAAAAGCAAAATTAAGCAACTGCACAACTACCCTATGGTAATTCATGCTGAACTGAAGAAAGGTGCCATCTTCATAAACCTGGTATGCAATTTCCTGTTCAAACCATTTTTTACCTCTCTGCTTCCAAAGAGCAGCTTCAGGGAAAAAGGGAAAAAGAATCCCGCCGAGGTATAATGCAAGTGTTTCCGTTATTGCATGGTTATTTCTTACGGCAATTCTTGAAAAATTGATGTTGGAATAAACGTGCTTCAACTGCCAGTAGATATAGTGAATCACCTTCTGAAAAAATTCTTCGCTCAGTGATCCTGCATTTTTATAGAAATTTAAAGCGAAAGTCCAGTTGAAAACACGCAGGGAGATCTCCTGGCTGCATTTGTAATTAGGCCCGGTATTAATTGGATTTGCTTCCATCCAGGAATTGATTTCATCCCAAACCATTTGCGAATGGTCTTCTGACGAGTACGCATCATATCTTATGATGGTATAGATATAAGAAAATCTGGACTTCTCCCAAACATATTTAATATCCCCTATTTTCGGATCATAATCATTGATTTCCGTCCAATGCGAGCAAGGGTAACGATATCCGGTTTCCGGATTGGTTATCCAGTCAAATTCCCTTCCAAGATCTAAAATCCCGGCATTGAAAAAAGAAATCTTTCCGTTTTGAAGATTTTCAAATTCTGACTTCAATTTTTCCGGCACCGGTCGATAGAAGTTTTTCCGGCCGTTTAAAAAAAACAAATCGAGTCTTTTCCATTCTTCCAGGGAAATATGTGCTGATTGCGGAGGATTTTGCGGGAAACGCTTTTTAAAAATTCCCGTTCTCACCCTTGCTTCATGGGCAGCACGAAACCCAACATACCGGACTCCCATGTTCTTAATCAGGTTTAGGCCATTGGAAATTTTGGATATCATTTTCGTGCTTACGTTGTTTAAGAGGCGCAAAGATAACGGAAATGAAAGTTTTAGAAGTTTGAGGTGGAGTATTAGTAAATAAGTGGTCGGAAGCACAAAGAATAAAATGTACCGAATTACCGCTCGGCATCACCATCTTTCCGAGGGGATGCACCTTTCTCCTCCTGACCTTTAGCCGACGATAAACTTGAATTATTAGATTTTGTTGATCCGGTTATAATTGCCGATAAAGCCTCCAGACTTACATTTAAACCCACATATGTTGCATACTGGGGATTGTATCTTGGAAGTAGTCCTCTGATGTCAGTTCCGACTATTATTTGCGCCTTATCATTCAAGTTTTGAGTAAATTCAGCCCTTATTAGAAAAAATGCTTTTGACGCTGGCTCATAAGATGGAAGTGGTCTTCGTCCCGTAGTGTCGCGTGTCGGTAGTACGTTGAGAACAGTTGATGAGATATCCTGGTTAGTCCAACTAGGATAATTGGTTGTTATTCCAAGAGTTGTCTGAAAGAAAAACCGTGAATTTTCATTATTGAAAGGTTGCAGGGCAAATGTGACGCCCCCACCAAAATAACCATTGAGAAACGTTCTGTCATCGACTAGCTTTGAAACGGGAAAAGCACGAAAAAATGCTCCCCTCGGTAATGATGAATCAAACATAAGAGTGTCTTGTTGAAGCGTGGAGATATTGGACGTAACGTTGGTTTTATTTACTAGCAGCTCGAAATGAAGGTGAAGGTAAATACCATTAGGATACGCTTGTAATCCACCCTTATTATTAGGTTGTCGGTCTGATTTTCCCGGCAACACTCGGAACATCGGTTGAACGTAAAAACTCCACACATCATTCGAGCGAGTGGTAACATATTTATTGAATTGTCTAAGATACCTTGTTCCAGCCTTAAGGGAATCCAGAGGATTCAATAACTGTCTATCAATTAGGTAGCTTGCATGAGTTGTATCCGAAAAATTAAACCTAATTTTCATAATACCCGCAACAAATCCAAATTTACTCCCACCAATATTTGGTGCAAACAAATTAAGCTTGCCAAGATAGGTTGTACCCAAATTATTCGAGAAGTCAAAGTTTGCCGCATTTAGATAAGTAATGTTGCTTATTGCCGATGCGTCCCCCGCGATGCTCTCCTTCTCCGATTTCCCTTCAGGTCGATCACTGCCGTAACGTCCGGTATCTCTATCATTGGAAGATTTTTCTTGTGTTTTACCTTGAATGCATATCAAAATTGATAACAACAAAAGCGGTTGGAGAGGTTTTAAAGGTTTCATAACTCTTTTTTTAATTACTATTATTATTTTTTACTTTTCGTTTCAAGGTCAAATTTGATTTTTACCCTTAAGACCGTAAAGGGTATTTTAACCCTACTTTCAAGGTTATAAATACCCGGTAATTAAGCCGGAGCCCTTAAGGGATTATTGTCAGGCAGTGTTGAAAATTGATCGGACTTACGGCGCATCTAAATGCAAGTAACCGATTAAGTATTTGAGTCCCGGCCGGATTTCTAGCAAGTAGAATTTAGCGCAAAACAAGGCCCCGAATGGTTTTAAGATTAACCATACTTAAGCCTTTACTATAATTGAGAAAGACAATTAAACCGATAGTCGTTATTAAGGCACGGTCCAGTGTAGAGGTATTGCGAATAATCTTTCAGAATGAAAATAGATGTGGAATGCCTCACGGGAATAAAAAATCCTGGAACGGTATTTTTCCATAAAGTCGATGAAAGATGTTAAAACCCCTTACCGTAATCCAAACACTATATTGTTTCTTCCTGAAAGGGCCGTTCTTATTATTCGGGCTTCACCCCAAACTCCTCCTCAATATGCTTCACGATGCGTTCGGCAGTTTTCCCATCCCATAACGGAGGTATTTCACCTTTCTTCCATTGGCCGTCAAACAGCGTCTTCATAGCCGGTGCAATGGCCTTAGGATTGGTTCCAATCAGCTCATTCGTCCCGATTGTAATAGTTTCCGGTCGTTCTGTATTATCCCGCAGCGTCATACAAGGAACTCCCATCACCGTTGTTTCTTCTGTAATCCCGCCCGAATCGGTGATAACGGCTTTTGCCCGTTCAACCAGATAATTAAACTCAAGATAACCCAACGGTTCTATCATGTGCAATCTCGGATGAGATATGCCGAGGCCCGAAAGTATTTTTTCGGTTCTCGGATGAACCGGAAATACCAATTGCAATTCCTCACTGTTTGAAATAATCTCATCCATTAAGGCTTTCAACTTCGACTCTTCGTCCACATTTGCCGGCCGGTGTAAGGTCATAACGATATATTCCTGATCCATTAATCCAATTCTGTCCCAGACAAATGGTTTTCTAAAACGGCTTCTTTGTTTGAGCAACGTATCGATCATCGTATTTCCAACGAAAAATATTTGCTCGTCTTTTAGACCGGAGGCTTTCAAATTTTTGTTAGCGACCTCGGAGGTGGTAAAAAAATAATCGGTGATGGCATCAGTGACCATCCGGTTGATCTCTTCCGGCATTGACAAATCACCTGAACGGATGCCTGCTTCCACATGCGCCACTTTAATATTATTCAGTTTTTTCGCGGCAATACTACAGGCCATAGTGGAAGTAACATCGCCAACAACCAGCACAAGGTCAGGGCGGTTTTCCATCAACACTTTTTCATATCTCATCATGATAGCTGCTGTTTGCTCCGCCTGGGTGCCGCTTCCCGATTCAAGATTGATATCCGGCTCCGGAATCCCTAATTGCTCAAAAAAATCGCCTGACATTTTTTTGTCGTAATGCTGCCCGGTATGAATCAACCGGTAGTGTATATTTTTCCCTTTAGATTCTTCTGCTTTAATCGCATCAATAATGGGAGCGATCTTCATAAAATTAGGCCGAGCACCGGCGATGATGTCAATATTCATGAGCAATTTCTATTTTAAATGATCAATGCAATCAATTTCTAACAATGACCTGATTGATTCTCCCATTCCGACTGTTTAAAACAATATAGGAAGTGTGATCTTCAAGTTTGAGGAGAACTATTTTGACCCGTCATTTGTAATACAGCGCAAAAAACGGTCTATTTTAATTTACCTTTCCTACTTTAATTATTCTAATTCTCCGGTTAGTTGGTTCATTTTATTCTACGCCCACAGAGATTTCAGATTAATTAGACAAATTTAAATATTTGTTGATCGACCTGACCGCGGGGGAATACAAGGGATCCCTCCCCAATTTTAACAACAATTCTTTTAAGGCTACCGAATTTTTGACAGCTCTTAATTTTTCTTTGGCTGAGCCGCCTGGCCCCTGATATGTTATGGCCGCCAACTTATATAATTCCCACATTTTCATCAATTCAGTTATTCTTTGTTTTTCTTCACCAGACGCGTTATATAGAGCGGCTTTTAATAAGGTGTCACTGGAATCGAGGTACTGTTTTGGAACCAAATTTAAATAGCCAAAGTTTAGAAAAGGAAGATGTTGTCCTTTTACTGAAACCCATTCGCTATTGAAGACGTCCACTGTCCAAAACTGTTCCCAAATGGAATAATATCTTGAGAGAAAGGGAGCCGCCTTTGTTCCGCCTGTTTTAACGTACCATACATTCAATAAGGAGTCAACATTATAATGTGGATTCCACAAAAGCTTACTCTGTACCCATGCCTTCGGTCCCTCTCCCCAATTTGGATAGAGCTCTGCGTAATAATACTTTACCTTATGTTCGGATCCCCAGATTAAATAATCCTGCATCTCATGAAACCATAATCTTGGCAATAGATAATTTAAGCCATAGGTATAGTCATAAAAACCTAAAGCCGTCGCTTGTTTTCCCCACGCTTCAGTGAGCCGATGACCTTGATCTCTCAGTTTCGGATCCACCCACCGAAGTCTCTCATATGTTAAAAACGGAACGATCTGAGAAGACACACCGATTTTTTGAGATGGTGGCTCAGCTATCGCGTTATAGGCAAGTACGCCAAATTTCTTGTCCGGAAAAACTTTTCCCACCTTTTCTATTACATTGTTTGCCCAAAGAAAGTAATCATCCGACACGTCCTCCTGACCTAAATAATTTTTTTTACCGCTTCGCCTGCTTAAGGATGACTCGGTTTGATCATAGTTTCTCGAATCATTTATACCAAGAGAATACGATGAAGAACCCGGATTATTCTTGAAGTAACGAATAATTTTTTGCGCAGCAGAGTCTGCAATACCCGGAGCCGAAAAGTTAGGTTGCCAATTATTCGGCTTTTTAACTTTCCTCGGATCCTTGGAATCTGGATAGAAGTCGGGATTCTTGTTGTAGTATTCATCAGGTGGAAACAAATTCAGCAAATTGTGCTTCATCTCAATCCTTCCTCTCAACCCATTAAAACGGCCCCATAGCCCTAAATCAGACGCATTCTGTATGTTAATGGGAGATATTTGTCTTGAAATAAATGCGGGGTTCGAAATAGTCTTCTGCTTCAAGATGCGCACCCGATTTTGCTTCGGGACATACATTCCTAATTTCCCTGGAAATAAAGCCTCAATCCCTAAAAAGCGTGTCAGAAATGAATACATGCCAAATTCGGTTCCCCAGTCAGATCCACCAACAATAACAAAATTTTTATCGTCGATCGCATCGAATAAAAATCCATCTTCATCCAAACCGGTTAAATTCAGTTTTAGCTGTGAAATAAAACCCGTTTTACCAATATGTATATTAATCTTTTCTTTTGACGCGACATTTGTCAAATCAAGAGTCACACCGGTGCTCTGAAAAATCAACTTCTGGAATTTTTCGGCGGCTGTTTCTATCGCCGCGGATGGTTTTTGGGGTAGGACAATTACTGCAAAAGATCTATTGTTATCTATTATCGTCAAACTGTCACCACTTGAGTAACCTTTCTGCAAACTTATTATTCCACACGCTATTATCAGAAGAAGCTTTTTCATGCCTGTCGCTTTCAAATAGATTGCCAAGAATTGGCCCTAAATATGGCGCGTTTTATTTTTTTATTTCAGTTAACATTGAGAATTATTGAGATTGACCCACCTGTCTTGTTTTAAACTCTCAATAGCAGCAAAACTTGCTTTCGTTGTATTAATCAGTTCTTCAAACGGAATTAGTGGCTCTCCCCCGGTCTTAATCTTTTCAATTAGTAATCCAAATTGATTCTTATGCCCCTTATCTAGGCTTGTTTTTAATTTTGAGAACCCACGGAAACCGTAACCTGTCGTTGTCCTGAAGTTATCAATGATAGCGGTTCTTTCCTGAGAATACACTTCAACACGTTCTTTGGAATAGGCTTTCGAGCCGTTTGAAAAGTAATTGATTACGCCGGTCGATCCGTTTTCATACTTTAATAGAATACTGGCGTTATCCGTATTCTCTTCGGGATTCGTACCCATCGCATTCATACAAACAGACTTCACTTTGCTGCCAGTGAAATAAGTGATGAGATCAATAAAGTGACATGCCTCTCCAATAATCCGTCCACCCCCTGTTTTTAAATCGTGAATCCACACGTTCGCAGGAATATGACCGGCATTCATGGTGGCAATAACGTTCATCACCCCATCGCCTACCAGGCTCTTAACCTTTATCGCATGTGGAGAAAATCTCCGGTTAAACCCAACTGTTAATGTCTTCCCAGATTCACTATAAGCCTCGATAATTCTCTCGAGCTCTCCGTGATTCAACGCCAACGGCTTCTCTACAAAAACGTTTTTTCCTGCTTTCAATGATTCAACAGTCATGGCGGCATGTGAATCATGTCTTGTAGTGACCATCACCAGGTCTACCTCTTTGTCGGTTAAAACCGCACGATAATCGGTAGTGGAATTTGAAAACCCGTATTTTTTTGCCAACGCTGTACCGCTTAGTCCGCCGGCACTTGCAATATATTTTAAACCTGCTCCCGTATCTTTGAGAGCCGGCAGCATCGTCATCTTTGTAAAATTTCCTGCACCGATAATGCCGACGATCCCCTTCGAGCCCGTAAACTGGGCTTCAGACAATACGATCGTATGTTCCGGATTGTTTGAGTCAGTTTCAGAATACTTCAAGATGGAGGCAATCGATCGTTTGGAAGCAATCTCGCCATATATTTCTTGATAGTCCTCTAATCCGACAATTTCCGTAATCAACTCACTAACCCTCAATTTTCCATTGGAGATCGCGAATAAAACGGCTTCAAAATTTCTTTTTTCTGTCCACCGCACAAATGGCAAAGGATAATCAATTCCTTTTTGCTCATAGTTTTCATCGTAGCGACCCGGGCCATAGGAACAGGAAACCTGAAAACTAAGTTCCTTCTCATAGAATTCTGCACGACTTAAACTCAGCCCAATCACACCAACCAAAATGATCCTACCTCTTTTCCGGCTCATCCTCGCTGCCTGTGAAATGATATCATCCGATTTGGCAGAAGCTGTGATTATTACTCCGTCTGCACCAACCCCTGTTAAACTTTCTACCCGTTTAACAACATCATCTGTCGTCGGGTTAACAGCTATCACTCCCCATTTTTCAGCCAATTTCAACTTTTCGTAGTCGATGTCGATCCCGATGACCCGGCAACCATTTGCAATTAATAATTGTGCAGTAATCAGGCCGATCAGACCTAGCCCGGTTACCACAATCGTTTCCCCCATTTGAGGATTCAACAATCTGATACCCTGCAACCCTATTGACCCAATTACCGTAAAGGTTGCATCTTCGTCCGTCACATTTGCAGGAATTGCTGCTACGAGATTTTTCGGAATCGAGACAAATTCTGCATGCGGGCCGTTTGATGCTACCCTGTCTCCAACCTTAAAATCTGTTACACCCTCGCCCACCGCTATCACTCGTCCTACATTGCAATAACCCAAAGGGAGCGGTTCGCCAAGCTTATTAAATACCGCCTCTAGGGTTGGCATCAAACCGTCGGTTTTTATTTTATCGAGCACCTGTTTTACTTTGTCTGGTTGTTGCCTTGCCTTCGATATTAGATTCGCCTTACCGAATTCAACGAGCATCCGCTCCGTCCCTAATGAAACCAGGGACCTGGTTGTTTGTATTAACACTGCACCTCTTCTTACCTGCGGCGCCGGAATTTCTTCCAGGATTGTTTCTCCCGTTTTAAAGGATTGTATTATTTGTTTCATAATAAATTAAATATTTTCTCCCACTCTCCTTTCGAGTAATCTATTGAATTATCAAAAACCGATATGTGTTTAGAGAATTTATGCTGGAAATCCTCTTTGTCGGTAAATAAGATAAAGTTCAAAGGTTCATTAAACTGTTTATGTAATGCAACAGCGTAGGCTGCCGCAAACACGAAGACTGGTTTACCTGATTGTAGAAATTCAAAGATCGGAAGACCAACAGTTTCTTCAGTTGAAGTAAATATGAGAAAATCAGCCTCATTATATATCTTAAACAGTTCTTCTCTTGTCACAGCACCTCTGGTTGAATAAACATCGGGATTTTCAGTGCGGGAACTTTTGGGAAGAAGGGTAATAATTTTTACCGCATTCAATAAGAAAAACTCTTCCATTTCGAGGAGTAACGGAATGTTTTTATGGGTAGTGTCAAAGGCTACGGGGAAAATTCCGGTATAACCGCTCTTTTTTTCTAGCTGCTGGCCGGCACTTATTTTTATTGGCAAAATAAAACCCGGCCAGCAAGAAAGAACTTTACCACCCGACACATGGTATTTCGAAATAAAAAGATTCTTTATATAGTGAGACTGTACAACGAAAATGTTTTTCTTCAAAAATCCTTTGATAATAAAATCGTACAGTCGCAGTTTTAATTCCCTGCTGTTGCCGTTCAAAGCCTTCAATTGGTGAAAATAGGTGACCCCTTTTTTTGGAAAAAAGATATTATTCAGATTATTAAAGCTTAAAACAGATTTGGTTTTATATTTTATCATATAGACCAGAATTCCGACGCAGGTAAAGAACACAGTTTGAAAACCATCTGTTTTTTTATATTTAAAAATTATGTTAGGCGAACCTGCTGCAAAGTTAAGAGGAGAAAGAATAATGAAGATCTTATCATTAGTGCACGGAATGTTCTCGACGAACGTACGAATTATTGTTTCCGCTCCTCCTAGTTTGGCTGCTGACGCATTTACAAGAATCCGTTTTATACTTGCCATGGTGCCAGAACGTTTTTTGTCAAACTATCTTTTTCGCTCGAAAATATTTCATCAAAATATTTTGTAAAACTTCGTTTGTCGATTCGTTTATTCGCCCATTCCCTAATTTCGATCTTATTTTTTTGGGAGAAAAACTGCTGATTGGTAAGGGCATTGCGAAAGACTTCAAGAGGCAAGTCAGATCCATCCACATTGAAAACAAATCCCCGGGTTTCCTTTATTAAACTCGATGCTCCACAGAAGTTGCTGCAAATTACGGGAGTGCCCATGGTGAGCGACTCACTGATAACCGCACCCCATCCATCTTTACTTATACTCGGTAACACTAAATAGTCAAAATTTGTATATTCTCGCCAAACTTCTTCATTACTACAATTGCTTTTAAAAATTACCTTGTCTCTAATTATCGATCCACTGATCGATTCTTTTAAATCTTCCAAATCGGGTCCCTCTCCAATAAATGTAACAGAATCAAAGCTCTGATGCAGCTTTTGTAAAACTTCTATCAGCAAAAAGACCCCTTTGGATCTTGTAATTCTACCCACATATAATAATTTAGGCAGTCGATTTTTTTCTACCATCTTGATGTTCTTATTAAACTCCACCGAAGTTGGCTGCTGCACAGTATAACCCCATTCAAAAACCCTACCTTCTGGAAACCCGCACTTGAGATACCACCATTTGCCTCTTGAGCCAATTGCCAAAAAAAAACTAATTTTTCTACTGTATCGAAAAGCAAAAATTCGTGTCTTCAAAAATCGAAACGCCCCACCGATCCCTATCCAATTCTGCGGCTCTGCTATCAGAGAACAGTTGTATCCTAATCTAATAGCTGACCGAAAAGCATAGTCAACATTAGCATAACTCTGAATACCGGAAAATATATGAAATGCTTCTCTGTGAGAATTTAGCAGGTCAGGTACTTCTCTTCGCGAAAAGATTTTAATTCCTACCCGTTCTGAATTCGGTATCTTCCATCCTTGCCGTTGACGCTCCGGGTCAATAGCTTTTTCAACAAATAAATAAACCTCATAGAGTGTTGAAAGCTCCTCCAAAAACGGCATTTGGTGAATGCTAATAATATTTTGCCAAAAAACGAATGTCTTCATGATACCAAATTTTTTAACCTATTGGAAGTCGTTGTTCCTTTCTCCAAAAAATGCATGACGAGCCCGACCGAAATTAAGAAGTAAACAAACACTGAGCTTCCTGGTCCCACGAAATAGTCCTCGCCAAAGTTCATGACCACGAAGGCAAAAATAAAACCTACCAAAACGGCTGGAACTCGGACTCTATATATAAAAAGTTTGGTCAAGAAGAGCCCTAGGAAACTCAAAGCTATTCCGGTATAAATTGTCCCCATTGTCAAAAGATAAAATAAATAACAGTTGTGCAGGTTTCCTGTATTTACCAACTCAACTGAAGCATTCATGCCATAGCCCCAGTATGGCGATTTTTTAATCAAATCCCATGCAACCTCCCAAATCTTTGATCTACCCGAGTCCGAAACTGCACCCCCTATATTTCCTAATCGCGCTAACTCGGGAAATTCTAAAAAGACAGCAGAGAAGATAAAGCTGAGTAACAAAAAAATAAAAAAAAGTAGTAGAACTTTCTTGAAATCACTACCATAAGTAAACAACAGTACTATGACTAGTCCAATTAGAGCGTTTCTTGAGGCGGTTAAAATAATAGTAATAGCGGTAATTAAGATCAGAACGGATGTTAGTCGCTTTAGTCTATCATTGTTCCTGTTCATTAGCAAGATAGTCAACCAAAACAATGCGACTGAGCCATAGAGGTTGGGGTTGTTTACAAAACCGAGAAATCGAAAACCACTCAAAAACGTATCTATATTAAATAATACAGAAAAACTGACCAAAATCAAAATCATCCAAATTAATACAAACTTATTCAGTTCCCTTCTTTTCAATATATGCACACAAAAAAGTGGAATACTGATCGATTCGACCACCAGGGTCAAATATCGAGTAACGTCTGTATAAGTGAACAATGCATAAAAAAACTGAAATAAATAAAATAACGGTAGAAACCAAAACCATCTGTTGGACAAAACTGATTTATTGAGCCTAAGAAAAGAATACAAAAAAATGTAACACAAAATAACCCATCTCAATATACTTGCAAAAAGGCTCACCTCGCTAGGTAATACGCGGGCCTTAATTAGTGATACTAAATCAGTATCATTTATCGATTGGACAAATGGAAGAATGAAAAATAGAACATAAATCAAAGAAGTTGTAACTGAACGATTTCTTACAACATCGAATTTTGATTGCCGGCTATCTAAGCTTAAATCGTTTTCCATCTATTTTCATTTTTATCCCATTGCTTGATTGGCCGGCAGGGAACACCGCCTGCAATCGTGTAGGGGGGAATGTCCTTATTAACCACACTTCCTGCTGCAATTAAGGCTTTCTTACCGATCGTAACGCCTGGTAGAATAATTGCACCAATTCCGATCCAAACGCCTTCTCCAATTTCGATGTCTTTTTCTATGTTTTTTCCTGCTGTTCTTTCACCAATCATATCAATCTCGTGGGTGCCTGTCGTTATTAAAACATTAGATGAGATATCACAGTTCCTTCCTATTGTAATACCGGCATTTCCGCCAGTAATAAAAGTATTCTCACCGATGAAGGTGTTTTCTCCGATTGAAAGTTTGCCAATTCCCATAATTTTAACCATCATTAGACGCACATTGTTTTCCAAGACAACTCCCGCTTTTCTATACAAATTCCTTTTTAGGGAAAAAAATCTGCTGGGGGGTAAGAATCTTACAATTTTGTTAGCTACAAAAAGTAAAGAAGGTTTCATGTTTCTATTTTTAATACAGTTGTTCTAATCATTATCTAACATTATTACTATTGGACAATCATTACTTTTTCAACCAATCGCTTAGAACTATTTCCATCAAAATGCTTAAAAAACTTATTCTTAAGACTACGCCTCTTATCTTCATAGGAATCATGTCCCGTTTGCAGAATAGCTTTTAGGTAGCTGAAAAATTCGCCTTCAGTCCTAATCACTTTCGAGGGTAGCCAATCTTCAATATTCTCAAAGTAAAAACCCCTAGTTTGCTTGTATTCCTCCAGGTCTGTACTAACGCATATAATCGGCTGATCGATCAAGAGATAGTCTACAATAACGGATGAGACATCTGAGATAAGCATGTCAGTACATCCAATTAAATCATACAAGGTAATATCATGTTTCGATACCCACCCATCATCTATGAAGAGTAGATGATCACAACCATAAGCAGTGTTATATTGAGGCGCCATAGGATGAGGTTTGATAATGCACAGTGCATTTTCAGCTTTTAATAGTTGATTGAAATACATCACATTGAAGTTTTCTATATAAAAGGGATTTCCTACTTCTATTCCATGCTGATTGCTACTTTCGTTTTTGTATTGTCGGAATGTTGGAAGCCAAATCAGGAGTTTAGAAAAAGAATTAAGCTTTGGGTCTATCTTAGTTTTTATTCTATTCTTTTCACTCTTTGCTCTGATTAAAATATCATTTCTAGGATAGCCTGATATAATCACTGTTTCTTCGGGAACGCCAAAGGCCTTAGAAAATATGCTTTTTGTTAAATCGGAAGTTGCAACTGTAATGTCGGCCGGAACGCCAGGAAGGCCAAGATATGTACATATTTTTTTGTGTCCTACGCCGTGCCAAAGGTTTACAACGGTTTGTTTAGAGCTAGATTTACGCATAAAAGTCCCGTGCGTAAAAAAAATAAATTTACTCGTTAAAGCTAACCAGATGTGAACGAGACTTTTTGATCTAATTATAATAATCGATGGGTGGAGTAATTTTTTTGGACTATCGTCGCTTCCACTCGAAATTGCAAAATATATGTTGAGCTTGTAATTTCTCGCGAGATAATTAGCTAACTCAATCGAATTACTGTCCGAGTTTGGAAACGGTTCAATAACTACTCCTTCGAATTTCGGCAATAGTTTGTTAAGAAAGGAGAGCACTAATCTAAGAAGCTTCAACATTTAACTTGATTTTTTTACGCTATTAATCAAGGATTAAGAGTTCTACAATTCAATCGGTTAATTAGAAGACTCTATAATTTGATATCTATTACCTGCCCAGATTTATCGGAAAAGAGTGCTTTAACCGACGCTACTGCTACGTCCACCGAGCTTAGTAAGGACTCTTCGGGTTCGTTGCCGAAATTCCTAATCCTCATCGGGGTCTTGGTTCTCTCAGGATTTATGCAATTTATCTTCACATCTTCCCATTCTTCACTTAACGCTTGCACAAAATTCACGATCGCAGCTTTTGATGACGAGTACAAACTATACAAACTTCTTCCGCGAGTATACGAACTAGATGTGTAAAGCAAAACAGCCCCATTCGATTTTTGAAGATATGGGTAACTTTCCTTGCAAACTACTACAGCGCCAAAGTAATTTACATTTAGGCTTTTAATGATTTGTGAATAACTCATATTCTTTAAAGCCTGCTTGTCTAATACGGCAGCAGTGTTGACCACAAAATCGATTCTACCCTCTTGTTCATCTACTTCTCTAAGCGCTTTCTGAACATCAGCGACATTGGAAATGTCGACACCATTTGATCGGCTAAAGCTGTAGACCATAGAACCAGCCGATTTACAAATCTTGCAAATGTCATTGCCTATCCCATAACTACCACCGAAAACTACCAAAACCTTTCCTTTTAAATATCTTTTTTCGTCATCGCTCAATATAAAGTTGTTTTGTAGGACTGACCTTAGCTGAAATAGTTTGTCCAAAAGAAAGATATCCTCTTTATACGTTAACTTCATATTGAATTGCTCTCCTGCCACGACGTAGACCTGTTCCTCTGGTAAATATTTTTTCACAACTCCGCAATCATCTGTGGCTTGAAATTTAGTATCTAATAATGCCAAATCATAAGCTTTTTTTATTGTTTCATACTTAAAAGCTTGCGGCGTTTGGCCATTATACAACATATTTCTGTTTGGAATGTTCTGTATTAGATTATTTTCTACTTGTATGATTGTATCAGTCGTCTTGATTGCTACATCCACGGCATTGTACCGTTTAAGCGCATTGATGCAATCAGAAATAATTCTGTGATTAACTAAGGGGCGCACTGCATCATGGAAAATAAAATTCACGTCTTGATCATAGGCTTGAATCGCAGCTAAGCTTGAATGATAACGTTCAGCACCTCCTATAAGTATTTTTGCAACCTTCTTGTAACAGTTAAGCTTTATTATTTCTTCAATATCATTCAGAAATTCCACATTTGAGACAATAGCAATCTCCGAGACCTGATCATGCGATTCAAATACGTCCAGAGTGTGCTCAATAACTTTTTTGCCGGCAATTTTTAAAAGTTGCTTGGGCCGCCCAGTCCCAAGTCTAACGCCTTTACCACCAGCTAAAATTACCGCAACATTCTTTCTCATATATACTTTCATTTTTTTCAAATAGTTAATTACCTCGAGGAACGATTTAATGTTAACTAAAATCTCTACCAATTAAATTCTTGTCCGGTCAGCCTTCCCAATTCCTCATTAAAAGGCTTAAAGTAATCCCTTAGAAACTGTAGAGTCTCTGCATCGATACTAACATTATAATGGTTAGAGTTGTAAACTTTTAAAGTGTTATTGTTAGATTTATCCTTCGTCTGTAATAATTCTTCCACTTTTTCTTCACTTTTCTCAAAACCCTGATAAATTGAACGTATTCCCAAAAAATCCGTGACCTTGTTCAAAGAAATGTAGGGATCAGCTTTAAACTCTTCAAAACTTAGTATCAAAACACGCTCCTGTGGAAAAAGGTCATAGATCTTTTTAAGGTGTACTGAATATGTACTACGATTTAGATATTGAAAGTACGCGCCCGTTTTACTCGGATTCTTTATCTCAGCTAGAATAGAATCCGCGAATGACCGATATTCTCTTGCATAAGGCCGCTCCTTTACAAAGTTGGATGACGTGTGAAATGCCCACTGTGAATAGCTTCGCGAGATCGGTTCCCGCAAAATAATAATAAGCTTTACTCTCGGGAAGAGTTTAGCTATTCTCTCCAATCCTTTCGGATAATACATATATGACGGGGACGCCTCAAAAGTAAGCGATTCCATTTTTTCCCTTTTTTCCGGGAAATTGCTCAAATACCATCGCAAACCCTTTTCCTGATTTACTGAAAAATACAAAAGTTCTTTCTCTCTTGATGGAATGATTTCGGGGTGTTGAGCCAAATACTGAAACAACGAGGTCGTGCCAGATTTTGCTGCACCTACGATTAAGAAGTCTGGACTACTATTGTCGCTTTTGGCTATGATTTCTTGCCCGAGCAATTTTTCTTCAAGTCCTCTAAAAATTCGCTTACCTTTTATCTCAATAAGTTGAAACATTCTTGTTAGATTCATGATCTAAAAATTAATACCTGCTTTTTCAATTATGTTACTACTCGAAACCAACCTCCGCTTTTTTAAATTGCCACGGAATTCAGGTAGGCGTTATTTTCAAACTCCATTTCGTATTCGTCTACCACCACAGCCTTTTTTTCAAAAAGACTCCTTAATTCTTCAAAAGAGCATATTTTTGACTTCATCGCTTTAAAATTTTACTCTTAACTTTAACGACATTTCCCAGCAAAAAATCCAAACCTTCTGAGGAAAATATTTTGGCATAAACTAAATAAAAACCTAAAAAACCAATTGCATAAACTATTCTAGTCAAAGTGGAATCGAGTTCCATATAAAAAAATATTGCAATTGCAAGGCTCATCGGTAGAAATCCCTCGAAAATTTTCTTAAAGTGCTCCCGATACGACAAACCTGTAAATCTATTTAAAAAATAAACGTTTAAAACAGTGATCGTGTAATTGATAATAACAAAGGCAACAGTGAACGCAAACAGTCCAAAGTAGACCATTATGATTAATGGGACAACTCGCAGGGCCTTTCTCACCAGTCCAATGTGGAAGTTTTGTTTCGACTTTCCTTTGCTATAGTAAGCATTTTTCATCATGCTATTAATTGGGGGGTTGCAGGCCATTAAAATTAACACTTGAAAAATAGGAACAGAGGGCAACCACTTTTGACCGAAAAGAAGGAGAATAACGTCTTTCCCTAGCACGCAAAGGATCCCGGTCAACGCATAGCTTGTGAAAGCAATTACCGAAATTACCTTAAAGTATAATCTTGCAAATTCCTTGTCATTGTCTTGCATAGAAGACAGAACAGGAAAAAAGACAGCAGTTAAACTGGAGGATGAATAGGCAGTAACCTGGGTTTTTAAAGTAGTCGCTCTTGAGTAATAACCAAGCACACTTGCGTTGAAAACTTTGCCAACCATCAAAAGGTCCAATTGATCAAAGACGGTATTCAATGTATTATCCAAAAACACATACGTACTATAGCCTGTTAATTTTCTTACTTCTTTGATCGAAAATTTTAAGTCAGGCTTCCATTCTGACGTTGACCAAAGCATAATACTACCGAGAACGGAAGTAACTAATTTTTGGATAACGAGACTATATGCGCCAGCACCTGAAAATGCGGCTATAATGCCGACAGCTCCTCCGACTAGAGTGGCAACAAACGTTCTAACAGTCAGGGTTCGGAAATCAAGCTTTTTTTTAAAAATTGCGATTTGTACGAGGTCGAAAGAATTTAGAATGAATAATAAGGAGAGCCATTTTATTAACTTGGTAATTTCTGGCTTTCCGTAGAAGTTTCCGATAAGAGGAGCCGTAGCATAAAAAGCTAATGTAAGTAACAGACCCAGAAATATGTTTAGGTAGAAGATCGAACTGAAGGTCAAATTGGTGTTGTCCTGTCGCTGAATAAGGGCAGAGGTGAAACCGACATCGATAAACACTTGGCAAATTGCGATAAAAGCCATTGCCATTCCTACTAAACCGAATTCCCCTGGAGTTAAAAGTCGAGCCAAGAAAATGGAGATAATAAATATAATGCCTTGCTGTAACAAGGTTCCTCCAAAATTCCATGCAAATCCTTTCGCGCTCTTAACTTTTAGGCTTTCAGCCATCCTTTTTAATTTTTAAAGGTTTTGTACGCAATTTTATTTTCTAAACAAGCCCTTTCGCTTTCTTTCATTTTTTCCTTCATCAACTTGGTAGTATCCGTACCCATAGCCATAGCCATAGCCATAGCCATAGCCATATCTTCCTCCTACCTTCACGTCGTTAATCAAAATTGAAATGCTCGGCACCCTGCTATCTTTGAAAACCTCCTTGACAATATTCAATTGGCTCTTGAAAGTGTAATTTTGCCTTACTACATAAATACCTGCATCCACATATCTTCCAATCAAGATCGCATCCGTTACCAACCCAATCGGTGGCGTATCAACAATTACGTAATCAAACTGTTCTTTCAGATAACTGAATAACTCGTTCACTTTTGGCTGCAACAACAATTCTGCAGGATTGGGTGGAATCGGCCCTGAACTGATCATATAAAAATTCTCATGTTGCCCGCTTTTCACCGGCAGCTCTGCCAGATTCGTTTGTCCGATCATATAACTGCTAAACCCTTTCTCGTTCTTCAATCCTAATTCGGAGCTAATCTTCGGCTTGCGTAAGTCCATTTCTATCAGCACTACCTTCTTTCCGGCAATGGCGAGTGAAGAAGCAAGGTTAATGGAAAGGAACGATTTTCCCTCTCCGCTCATGCTCGAGGTAACCAAAATCGCCTTATGATCACCTGCACCTAGAATAAATTGCAGATTCGTTCTTAATATCCTGAATTGTTCTGCCAACGGCGTTCTCGATTCTGCGCTCACCACTACCAACTCATCGGTCGTATTATGTCCAATCTCCCCTAATATAGGCGCGGCTACAACAGATGTAATATCCTTTCTTTCTCTGACCTTGTTGTTAAGCAATTCTTTTAAGTACAAAATGCCGGCTGGGATAACGAGCCCGCCCAGCAAAGCAGACAGGTAAAGTAAAGACTTCTGTGGAGAAACCGGGGTCGGATTGGTAACCGCAGGCTCTATCAATCTCGAGTTTGACAATGAGCCCGATTTTGAGATCGCGGACTCTTCCCTTTTCTGTAATAAATATAGATACAACTGTTGTTTTACCTCCTGCTGCCGGCTGATGTCGAGAAAGGCGCGTTCCGTGCCCGGAGAACGGCGGATCTGACCGGTTGCCTGGCTGCTTTTTTTCTGCAATGCATTCCTACCGGTTACCAATCCGTTTTTGATGCTGTTTAAACTTGACAGCAATGAACGGCGCATGGTTTCTATCTGATCGTCTAACTGCAATACAATCGGGTTATCGGCCTTCGAGGTTTGCACCTGCCGGTCACGCTCCATCAATAAACCATTGTATTGCTGAACCATATTCAAATAAGTAGGATCATCCACCACCAGCGAAGCCGGAACCAGGCGGTTGCGGTTGGTTTTCAGAAAATCCTCCATCTGCTCTATAATGCTGATCTTCACCTCCGCTTCTACAATTTGTTTCTGCAAGTCAGCGCTCGTGGTGAGGGCAAGTTGCCCCTGCTGCTCGAGGTTTACCAGTTCATTCTGCTGCTTAAACTGCTGAAGGTTGCTTTCCACGCCCGACAGCTCCGAACTCACGAGCGCCAGCCGTTCGTCAATAAAATTTATGGTGCTGTCGGTAATACGGTTCTTATCTTCCTGGTTTAGACGGGTATAGACTTCATAGACCTTGTTCAATACATCCTCTCCCCTTTGGGGAACCGTTTCATTCAATTGAAGCTTAATCACACTTGCCTGCTTGTCTGTAATGGCCGCCGATAATTTCCCGACATAACTATTTGTAGAAACATCCAGATTTCTCACTGTAATCGCATACTCCTTGTCGTCTGGAGTTTGCATTGATCGGGGCACCACAAAAAAACTTAGGTATTGAGTAGTAACGGTATCATAATACCGGAAATCCTTGTTGATGCTATCACCCGAAAAATGGTATCCATTCGCTTTCAACTGAATTTCATATTGTCGCGAAGGCACACTGTCTTTAACGGATATCAGCTTCATTTCAAAAGGTGCCTTCTTGTAGAGATCGGTGGATTTGATATTTCCTTTTGCAAGTATATTGACATTCAATTGAAGTTCTTCCACCACTTTCTTCATGAGATAACGGGTTTTTAAAACCGCCACCTCGTTGTTTACATTGTTCTTGGTATTGAAGATGTTCATTTCACTCAGCACATCGAGCTGCCCACCGGTGGGGCCACCGGCCTTATCGTCTTTAATTAAAATCTGTGAACTCACGCTGTAAACGGGGATGGTATAGCGAAGGTAAGTATAGACGGCAAATATGCAAAGGAGAATCGAAAGCACAAACCAGGGCCAGTAGCGCAGGTATTTCAATAAAAAGTCAGACAGGTTAAATTGTTCTTCCGTTTCCGCATTTGCGGTATTTTCTACAGGCTGGTTATTCATTTCAAATATCGGTAATTAAAGACGCGAAAGTATTAAAACAAGAAAGCTAAGTCCAACAGAAACGTATGAAACTGTACGGGCAGTGGCAAAGTCAGAGGCGGCCACCTTCGATTTATTCGGCTCCACGTACACTATATCGTTCTGTTTTAAATAATAGTAGGGCGACTGAAACAGGTCAGACGAGTTTAAATTGAGCCGTACAAATTCCCTTTTGCCGTTTTCTTCCCTTACCACCAGCACATTCTCCCTTTTTCCATAGATGGTAAGATCACCCGCCATACCAATGGCGTCGATTACCGATATCCGCTCACTCGGAATCGAGAAGGTGGAAGGTTTCGCCACTTCTCCCAAAACCGTTACCTTATAATTGGCGATCCGCACATTTACGGTAGGCGACTGCAGGTATTGGTTAAGCCGATTTTTGAGGGTATCGCGAAGAACGGCGGTCGTCAGTCCCGCAACGTGAATCGTTCCGATAACAGGGAAATCAATATCGCCATTTTTATCCACAAGGTACCCTTTTAATGTACGGTTATCTTCTATTGCATTCGGATTCACCGTGGTACCCGAATAGGGATTTTGCATCACCTGCGGCACTGCAGGCAGTGCCGGTGTTATGTTGCCGGTATTAAAAGGCGCCGTAGCCTGCGGATTGATGCTGTTCACCACAATGCTTAAGATATCATCGGTTTGAATACGGGTTTGAATGGTATCGAGCATCCGTTGCGTATAGATGCCGGTGGTATCGTTTAAATCCTGGAAGTAGGCCACATTTTTGGTGTTATAACAAGACGAAAGCAACGCAATAGCGGGCAAAACCAGCAGAAAACCAACAATTTTCGAATGCGATCTAATCACGGCAATTGTTTAAAAGAGCGCAAAAGTAGTAAAATATTCAGAAATCATAAATTCGAATTAAGGCGGAATGGTTAAAATTCGGCCACGCCGCCGTCGAATCGAGGAATGCCGGGCTTACAGCCCTTGTACATTTTCGGATTCGCGATCGTCGCATTATCCCGGCCCTGACGGACCGGGCTCGCGTCACTGCGAGGCACGAAGCAGTCTGTGAACCGCTTTTGAAACCGGTAAGAAAAAAGTGTCACGGTTGCACCATAATTGTTGTTTTAGTTTCAAGCTCCATCGTCACTGCGAGGGCACGAAGCAGTCTGTGAACCGCTTTTATCATAATTGTGGTTTTAGTTTCAAGCTCCATCGTCACTGAGAGGGCATCGTCACTGCGAGGCACGAAGCAGTCTGTGAACCGCTTTTGAAACCGGTAAGAAAAAAGTGTCACGATTGCACCATAATTGTTGTTTTAGTTTCAAGCTCCATCGTCACTGCGAGGGCACGAAGCAGTCTGTCAACCGATTT
>JAFAEW010000090.1 GCA_023423835.1 Bacteroidota bacterium
GTCGTTTCCACCCTCAATGTAAGAATTCAGGATATTACTGAAAATGCGCTGATGAAGATGATGGAAGAAAACCAGGCACAGCATGGCTGCGCAATCGTGATGGAAGTGAAAACCGGCGCCATTAAAGCGATCGCAAATCTTGGCCACCGGCCCGACGGAAGTTATTGGGAAGATTTTAATTATGCAATGACACCTACCGAACCGGGTTCAACTTTCAAACTTGCCACCCTGTTGTCGGTTCTCGAAGACAAAAAGGTAAACCTCAATACCCGCATTAATCTGGAAGGTGGAAGCTGGAAGGTTAATGGCCGCACGGTTTACGACAGTGAGCAACACGGAAAATATGAAACAACGGTTAAGAGGGCATTTGAACTGAGTTCGAATGTCGGAATGGCAAAACTTGCCTATAATTATTACGGATCAAAACCTTCACTCTTTGTAGATCATTTGAAAAAACTCGGATTTGGCTCTACCACCGGAATCGATCTTTATGGCGAAAGGAAGCCCGTCCTTTATCAACCGGGAAATAAAAACTGGAGTGCTACTACCCTTCCCTGGATGGCATTCGGATACAACATTGCGGTAACTCCCTTACACATTGCCATGTTATATAATGCTGTGGCCAACAACGGACAGATGATGCGTCCTTACCTCCTGGAAAGTATTCAACAGGATGGATTGGTATTAGAACAAAAAAATCCGCAGGTAAAACTCGAAAATATTTGCAGTCAAACAACCTTGAAACAACTCCAGGAATCGTTAATTGGTGTCTGTAAAGATTCCGGAGCAACCGGCTTCCGTTTATTCAGAGGAACGCCTTACCTGGTGGCCGGAAAAACAGGAACGGCCCTTGTGGCTTCCGGATCAAGAGGATATACCGACCGGATCTATCAATCTTCCTTTGCAGGATATTTTCCGGCTGATGATCCGCAATACACCTGCGTGGTAGTGATTGTAAATAAGCCTCGGGCCGAAAAGATCTATGGTGCTACGGTGGCAGGACCGGTCTTTAAAGAAATATCTGATCGTCTATATACCCTTTATCTTAAAAAAGATATTCCGGTAAACTTCGTTGATACTGATCGCAGGAATTTTTCGTACGCCGGCAATGTTTCTGATATGGAAAACATCATGGGCGCTATTGGCGTGAAGTACAACAATAAAGCGGAAAATACAAGCTGGGCTGCGCTTACACGACAAGATCCGGATCCCGCTTTGATCCCGTTGCCGGTTAGTAATAAAGCCGTTCCGGAATTGAAAGGATTGACGTTGAAAGATGCGGTTTATATATGCGAAAACCTGGGGTTGAAAGTGGCGGTTTCGGGCAAGGGAAGAGTGAGCGGGCAATCAATCGCAGCAGGAAATCCGCTGGTTAAGGGAACATCGATAAAACTTGATTTGAATTAATGAAGCAACTGCAGGACATATTGTATAAAGTGCGCTTACAGGCCGTGAGGGGAAGTCTCAACAGACAGGTTACCGATCTGCAACTCGACTCAAGAAAGGTGGTCGCCGGTTCTGCGTTTGTTGCCATCAGAGGTGAAAAATCTGACGGGCATAATTTCATTGCTTCAGCAATTCAAAAAGGCGCAACATCTGTTGTATGTGAGGAATTGCCACAGGAATTAAGCGATGAAGTGACCTATATCGAAGTAAAAAATTCGCATGAAGCAGTCGCTTTCATGGCCAATAATTTTTACGATTCGCCATCCGGAAAGTTCAGGCTCACGGGTGTAACCGGCACCAACGGAAAGACAACCATCGCCACGCTTTTATTTAAACTTTTTACGGCTTTGAAATATAAGTGCGGATTGATCAGCACGGTGCAAAACCAAATTGGTAGCAGCGTGATTCCGTCAACCCACACTACGCCGGATGCCATCAGTTTGAACGCCCTGCTCCGGCAGATGGCGGATTCGGGATGTGAATACGTTTTCATGGAATGCAGCAGTCACGCCATTCATCAGGATCGAATCACAGGTCTCACCTTTGCCGGTGGGATATTCAGCAATATCACACACGACCACCTGGACTATCATGCAACTTTTGATGAATACATCCGCGTGAAAAAAAGATTTTTTGACAACCTCCCTGCTGCTGCATTTGCACTCAGCAACCTCGATGACAAGAGAGGGAAAATAATGTTGCAGAATACGGCTGCAAAAAAAAGCTTTTACAGCTTAAAAGAGCGCGTGGAGTTTAAGGGAAAAGTATTGGAAAACGCATTGGACGGTTTGACCATGCTGATCAATGATCAGGAAGTGCACTTCCGATTGATAGGAGAATTTAATGCCTATAACCTGCTCGCTGTTTATGGCGCAGCCATTTGCCTGGATCAAAATCCTGCGGAAGTGTTGTTGAAACTCAGCAGCCTCAAAGGAGCGGAAGGACGGTTTGATCAGATTTCGGGTCCGGATGGCGAGATCGCGATCATCGATTACGCACACACACCCGATGCATTGGAAAACGTGCTAAAAACCATCACCAAACTAAGATCCGGAAATGAACAGGTAATCACGGTGGTTGGTTGCGGAGGCGACAGAGATGCCACCAAGAGACCGGAAATGGCAAAGATCGCAAGTGAATACAGCGATCGAAGCATCTTCACAAGCGACAACCCGAGAAGTGAAGATCCCGAAAACATCTTAAACGATATGCGAAGCGGATTAAACAGCGCGGGAAGAAGAAGATCTGAATTCATCATCGACCGCCGGGAAGCCATTAGAAAAGCCATTCTTTCAGCCGGAAAAGGTGATGTGGTTTTGATAGCGGGAAAAGGACATGAAAAATACCAGATCATTAAAGGAAAATATTTTCAGTTCGATGATAAAGCAGTGGTTGAATCATTATTTGAATTAAAGAAAAACAAGCAGGGTAAACAATAAGAGGATGTTGTACTATTTTTTTACATGGTTAAGCAGGGAATTTAATATCAGTGGAACAGGCCTATTCCAGTTCATCACTTTCAGGGCGGCTATGGCCATCGTTTTATCCTTATTTATTGCAACCGTGTATGGAAAACGAATCATCCTGTATTTGCAGTCGAAACAAATCGGAGAAGGCGTTCGTGATCTCGGATTGGCCGGCGAACAACAGAAAAAAGGCACGCCCACTATGGGAGGCATTATCATTTTACTGGCCATCCTGATACCTACGATCTTATTTGCGGACCTTGGAAAAGTGTATGTAAGACTGATGTTGCTATCAACCGTCTGGCTCGGGATCATTGGTTTTCTCGATGATTACCTTAAGATTAAAGCGAGAAAACTGGCCCTGCAGAAAGGCGAAGTTTATCAGAAGAAAGACACACACGGATTGGCAGGCGTTTCGAAAATAATCGGCCAGGTAGGACTCGGAATCATCATCGGACTAACCCTTTATTTCAATTCAAATGTTACGGTTGAAAGAGAGGTTGTAGGTCCTAATCCAAGGAATATCGGAATTGAACGAAATATAAACGGACAAACACGAAGCTTTGTTGAAGTGAAAACACCGATCACAACCATTCCGTTTGTTAAGAATCATGAATTCAATTATGAAAGACTGATAAGCTGGATAGGCCCGGGGGCGGAGAAATATACGTGGATCATCTATATTCTGATCGTAACCTTTATCATCACTGCTGTTAGCAACGGCGCAAATCTCACCGACGGATTAGATGGATTGGCGGGAGGTGTAAGCGCCATCATTGGCGCAGGATTAGGCGTATTCGTGTATGTGAGCGGAAATTATGTACTGGCAGATTATTTCGACATCATGTATATTCCCAACATAGGTGAACTGGCTGTTTTTGTGGGAGCCTTTGTTGGCGGATGCATTGGATTTTTGTGGTACAATGCCTATCCTGCCCAGGTTTTTATGGGCGATACCGGTAGTCTTGCACTCGGTGGAATTATTGCATCTCTTGCCATCATCGTAAGAAAAGAATTGTTGATTCCGATATTCTGCGGCGTATTCCTGGTTGAAAACCTGAGTGTAATGCTACAGGTAAGTTATTTCAAATACACAAAGAAAAAATACGGAGAGGGCAGACGGATATTCCTGATGAGTCCGCTACATCATCATTTTCAAAAGAAAGGATTTCATGAAAGCAAAATAGCCGTGAGGTTTTGGATTATTACAATCATGCTCGTCGTGTTTTCAATTGTTACACTTAAGATCAGATAGCCTTTAATGAATCAAAAAACAGAATAATTATAATGACAGAAAATATACATAACCCATTTCCAAAAGACCGCCTCATATGCATTTTAGGTGCAGGAGAAAGCGGCATTGGTGCGGCTTTGCTTGCAAAGCAACAGGGTTATGATGTATTTGTGAGCGAGGGAGGAAAAATAAAAGAAAACTTTCGGACTGAACTGCTCGAAGCCGGAATTTCGTTTGAGGAAGGTCAGCATTCAACGTGTAAAATACTTTCTGCACAACTGGTTATCAAAAGCCCGGGCATTCCCGAAGAAAATGCATTGGTGAAAAAACTGAGAGCTGAAAATATTCCGGTTATCAGTGAGATCGAATGGGCATTTTATTTCACCGGCGGAAGTAAAATAATTGGAATCACGGGCAGCAATGGCAAGAGCACAACGACATCCCTCATTTACCATATCTGTAAAACCGGAGGTGTTGACTGTGCGATGGTCGGGAACATCGGGATTTCATTTGCAAGGCAGGTGGCCGTGGATCCCAAGCCGCTCTATGTAGTTGAAATCAGTTCTTTTCAGCTCGATGATATCAAACAATTCAGAGCTTCCATCGCATTGCTGTTGAATATTACCGAAGATCATCTCGACCGGTATGATCACGATATGAGAAAATATTCAGAAAGTAAGTTCAGGATCACGGAAAATCAACAGCAAGACGATTACTTCATCTATTGCCCGGACGATCCGGTTACAATGGAAAATTTATCCAAATATAAAACCAAAGCAAAACTTTTACCTTTTACTATGAAGCAACATCCGCAGCAGGGAGCTTACATAACAGGAGATACATTAACGATAAAAGTATCTAACGAAATTTTAGAAATGAGTGTTTATGATTTCGCAATTAAAGGAAAACACAATCAATACAATTCAATGGTAGCGGGTTTAACAGCAATGGTTGTTGGTATTCGGAAATCCAGCATCCGCGATGCCTTGTCATCGTTCAAAGGACTTCCACACAGGATGGAAAATGTGGCTACCGTCAGAGGAGTAAACTTCATTAATGACAGCAAGGCTACGAACGTGAACAGCACCTGGTATTCCCTGGAATGTATGGACCGGCCGGTTGTATTGATTATGGGAGGATTCGATAAAGGAAACGATTATGAGATTCTCAAAGATCTGATCAGAGAAAAAGTAAAAGCAATTGTATGCCTTGGAATAGACAACGAAAAAATTCACAGTGAACTGGGATGTTTAGTACCGTTCATTACCGATACTTTGTCGGCTGAGGAAGCAGTAAAAACTTCCTTCCAGCTTGCATCAAAAGGTGATGTGGTATTACTAAGTCCGGCCTGTGCAAGTTTCGACCTTTTTAAAAATTTTGAAGATAGGGGAACACAGTTCAGAGATGCTGTGCTTGCATTATAAATCACAAATAATAATTGAATGAACGAATCGATCAACATAGAAAATTCCTTTAAAAATCTTGGCAGCCGAACCAAAGGCGACAAGTTTATTTGGGGCATTGTCTTGTTATTGGCACTCATCTCATTATTAGTGGTTTATAGTGCAACCGGCTCCCTGGCGTACAAAATGTATAAAGGGAATACTGAGATTTATCTGTTCAGGCAATTGTCATTTATTGTGTTGGGACTGGCGGTAATTTATTTCCTCCACAGAATAAACTACACGGTTTTTTCCCGAACATCGCTGATCCTTTATCTGATTTCCGTTCCCTTGTTGATCTACACACTTTTTTTCGGAGCAGAAATTAATGACGGAAGCCGTTGGATAAAACTTCCATTCATTGATCTCACCATTCAAACGAGCGACTTTGCCCGGCTTGCCCTGTTTATGTATCTGTCGCGTCAGTTAAGCCGGAAGCAGGAAGTAATAAAAGACTTTAAAAAAGGCTTTTTACCGCTGATCATCCCCATTGGAATCACCTGCATTTTGATTATGCCCGCAAATCTTTCAAATGCTTTGCTCACGGGCGCCACGGCGATTTTACTATTGTTTATCGGACGGGTAAATACGAAGCACATTCTGGGTGTAATGGGTATTGCAATGATCCCGATTGCCCTCATTATTTTAATGGCCGTTGTTACCCACCATCCGCCATCAGCCGGGGCTACAACAGGCAACACCATCAGTAAAGAATTGCAATCTGTGGGTCGCATCGGCACTTGGGTTAGCCGTGTTCAGGATTTCATTTATGCAAAAGATGAAGAGATTCCATACCAGGTACAACAGGCAAATATCGCGATCTCAAACGGCAGCATCTTATTTGGATTGGGACCGGGAAACAGCCGGCAGCGAAACTTTCTGCCCCAGGCTTACAACGACTTTATCTACGTAATCATTATTGAAGAATATGGTTTGCTGGGAGGCGCATTCATCATATTTATTTATCTCCTGTTTCTATACCGTTGTATCAGCATTTTCAGAAGATGTCCATATGCCTTCGGAGCTTTTCTCGCTCTCGGATTGAGCTTCACGCTGGTAATCCAGGCAATAGCAAATATGGCGGTAAACGTAAATGTGGTGCCGGTTACGGGCGTCACGCTTCCTTTGATAAGCATGGGTGGAAGTTCATTTTTATTTACCTGTGCATCTATAGGGATCATCTTGAGTGTAGCACGTAATCTCGAACAGATTGAAGGAAAAAATGAGCCGAAAAATGAAGCGGCGGTATCAGATGAAATAAACAAAAGTCATGAAGTAATTCAGGAAAATTATTAAGATGAACGAGGATCTACATAACACAAAAGAAGGACTGCGTTTTATCATCGCAGGTGGCGGCACAGGCGGACATATTTTCCCGGCAATTGCCATTGCAAATGCCCTGAAGCGGAAACTGCCTGAAGCGCAAATTCTTTTTGTGGGAGCAAAAGGAAAAATGGAAATGACGAGGGTTCCTCAGGCCGGCTATGAAATCAGGGGAATAGATATCGCAGGCTACAACCGGGGTTCAATTTTAAAGAATGCGTCTCTTCCTTTTAAAATCCTGAAAAGCTTTAATCAGGTGAGAAAAATCGTGCGTGCATTTCATCCCGATGCGGTCATCGGTGTGGGTGGTTACAGCACTTTTCCGGTTTTACGAACCGCTCAAAACAAAGGTATTCCAACCTTTATTCATGAGGCCAATTCCTTTGCCGGAAAAAGTAACATCCTGCTCGCAAAAAAAGCGACCAAAGTATTTGTCGCCACCCATGGGATGGAAAGGTTTTTTCCAAGAGAGAAGATTGTGGTGACAGGAAATCCGGTGCGAAAAATCATTGCGGATTCTACCGTTTCAAAAGAAGACGCGCTCAGCTTTTTTGGTCTTGATAAAAACAAGAAAACCATTCTCGCCATTGGCGGAAGCCTCGGCGCAAAAAGCATAAACGAAGTTTTTGCCCGTCACATCAACGAATTAAATCTGTTGCATATTCAACTGATATGGCAAACGGGAGAAACCACCGGCCGGGCCTTTATGGAAAGAGGAAAAAGCTATAAAAATGTTTGGGTAAGTGATTTCATTCAGGAAATGGATAAAGCGTATGCTGCCGCGGATGTGGTGGTTTCGAGGGCGGGAGCAATGTCTGTTTCTGAACTTTGTGTTGCAAAAAAGGCGGCGGTTTTCGTACCCTATCCCTTTGCAGCCGAAGATCATCAGACGATGAACGCAAGGTATTTGATGGAGCGGAATGCGGCGCTTATGGTGAAAGACTCAGAAGCACAAACGAAACTTTTTTCAACGATTGTTACATTGATTAATGACCGGCAAAAAATGGAAGAACTGGAAAGAAATATCGCGAAATATGCTACCACCAACGCGAATGAAATAATAGCAAATGAAATAATAAACATAACAGAAAAGAAGGAAGCATTAACCAATGAATGAAAATAACATTAAAGACGAACAGGCCCTGCTGCAATCACTGGAAAATATGTATTTCCTGGGAATCGGAGGCATTGGAATGAGCGCACTTGCCCGTTATTTTCATTCCAAAGGAAAAAAGGTTAGTGGATTTGATCGCACAAAAACGGCGTTGACAACCGTGCTCGAGGAAAACGGTATTGCCATTCATTACGAAGAAAATATATCGCTGATTCCCGATAATATCTCTCTGGTGGTCTATACGCCTGCAATTCCGGCCGAAAATGAAGAACTTAAATACCTGGTTCAGAAAAATGTACCGATGGCGAAAAGAAGTGATGTGCTTGGCTGGATTACCAAACCCGGTTTCAGCATCTGCGTTGCAGGCACTCACGGTAAAACGACGATATCAACAATGATAGCGCACATCCTGACCAATTCCGGTTTGGGATGTAATGCTTTTCTCGGTGGAATCGCGGTAAATTATGGTACCAATTTCTGGAGCAGTGATTCAAATTATTGCGTGGTTGAAGCAGATGAATATGACCGTTCATTTCTGAAACTTTCACCCGACATTGCCGTTATTTCTGCCATGGATGCCGATCACCTGGATATCTATGGCAAAGCAGAAAATCTCGAAAATGCATTTATCGATTTCAGCCGGAAAATTGAAAACAACGGCTGCCTCTTTAGTAAATATGGATTGAAAAGATCAAAAGAATTAACCGCATCCTTCCATTTTCAATACAGCCTGAACAATGAAGCGGCGGACATCTTCGCCACAGCCATCCGCATTGAAAACGGCGTCTATCATTATACCGTTTGCGGTAAAGGATGGACAATCCCGGATGTGCAACTCTCAATGGGCGGATTACACAATATTGAAAACAGCGTAGCTGCCATTGCGGTTGCAAAATACCTGAAGATCGATGATGAAAAGATAAAAAAGGCGGTTGGTACTTTCCGCGGTGTAAGAAGAAGATTTGAATTTATTTTAAAAGACGATGATCATATTTTAATTGACGATTATGCACATCACCCTGAAGAATTACGGGCATTAATTACCGGTGCGAAAGGTCTTTTCCCGGATAAGATTTGCCGCGTCATTTTTCAACCGCATTTGTATTCCCGGACAAGAGATTTTGCTGTTGAATTTGCTGCAAGTCTCGACCTCGCAGATGAGGTGATTCTATTGCCGGTTTATCCTGCCAGAGAAAAACCGATCGAAGGCGTTTCAAGTAAGCTCATTCTTGATCAGATGCAATTGAAAAATAAAAGGTTGATGGAAAAGCAGGATCTTTTGAATTGGATAAAAAATGAAGATCCCGAATTTTTGATCATGAGCGGCGCAGGAGATATTGACCGGCTGATAATGGAAACTAAAGATATTTTGATAAGCAACAGGAGATAAATGAAATGTTGAAAAAAAGGCTACATAACGTTATCTGGATTTTACTCGGGGGTTGTACCCTCCTGGTGCTTGTTGCTGCTATGAATAAAAAGAATGGCCGTACCTGTGAACGTATCTCAGTTGAATTTGAAGCAGGAAAAGCAAAAAATTTCATCAGCAAAAAAGATGTGTTGAATATCCTGAAAGAAAATGGGGCCGAAGCAGGAAAAGACATTTCTTCCTTTCCGATTGAGGCACTGGAAGAAATGCTTGAAAAAAATAAATGGATTGCCGGTGCGGATCTGTTTTTCGATAAGCAGATGACGCTTCATGTGAAAATAAACGAGCCGGTTCCAACAGCCAGGATTTTCAGCCGGAATGGGAACAGCTTTTATGTTGACAGCGCTGCTACCGTGCTTCCCCTTCCGCAAAACGTGAGTATGCGACTCCCGGTATTTACCAACATTCCCAACAGAAACGACAAACTGTTCGACAGTACGATTAAAGACATTGTGAAGCTATCATCCTTCATTCAGTCCGACAGCTTCTGGCAGCATCAGATTGCACAGGTAGATCTTACAAACAGTGGTGAATACGAGCTCGTTCCGGTAGTCGGAAACCAGCTATTGAAAATTGGACCAGCAGAGAATCTGGAGGAAAAGTTTTCAAAGCTGAAATTGTTTTACAATGAAATCTGGGATAAGACAGGGTTTGAAAAATATTCGATAGTTGATGTGAGGTTTAAAGACCAATTGGTTGCAACAAAGAGATCGGGCAGCGTACAACGATCAGATTCAGTCCGCCTGAAAACAAAGCCTGAACAAACAATTGAAGCACACGAAAAGGAGCAGCAAAAGGATTTGGTACGTGAATCCAAACCCGCGAAAAAAGAGGTTCAAAATGTAAACAATAAAACAAAAAGATCAGAGGTAAAAAAACCGGTGATAAAGAAGGAGAATCTGCAGCCGGCAGGAGTTGAAAACGAAAGGCAGCCGAAAGCGGTGATGCCTAAAAAAGGAAAGGCGCAGCAATAGTTTCCGCTGATCAGAAAATAAAATGAAAAAACAACTAAAACAAACAATATGAATCAACATGAAAAATTCCAGCAGGATCGCCAAAAGGCGGAAGGCAAAGAATCGCCCATCATTGTTGGATTGGACATTGGAACTACCAAGATTGCCGTGATTGCCGGCCGGAAAAACGAATACGGCAAACTGGAGATCCTGGGATTCGGACGGGCCAACAGCAATGGCGTGCAGCATGGGCAGGTTTTGAACATCGATCAGACCATCAAAGCTATTCAGCAGGCAATGGAAAAATGTTTGGAAAGCAATCCTGATCTCGAAATCAATGAAGTGTATGTGGGCGTGGCCGGCCATCATATCAAGAGCCTGCAAACAAGAGGAGACCTTGTACGGCAGGATCCTGAAATTGAGATTCATCAGTCAGAGATCGATCAGTTGATAGAAAATCAGCGGAAGACTTTTATCCCTGCCGGTGATCAGATTATTGATGTGATACCGCAGGATTTTAATGTTGACAATATTCAGAATGTAAAACATCCGGTTGGATACAATGGCGTGAAGATCGGTGCCAATTTCCACATTATTACGGGTGATAAAAACGCCATCAGAAATATAAACCGGGCCGTTGAACGAAGCAATTTAAAGACGAGAGACCTGGTATTGCAGCCACTTGCTTCATCGAGTGCTGTAATGAGTGATTTTGATCTTGAAGCCGGTGTTGCCATTCTCGACATTGGCGGCGGAACGAGTGACCTTGCTGTATTTTATGAAGGTACGCTGCGCCACACTGCCGTAATTCCTTTCGGGGGAGAGAATATTACCAATGATATTAAAACGGGATTGGGCGTTTTAAAAAACCAGGCGGAAGCCATGAAGGTACAGTTTGGAAGCGCATTGGTTGCCGAAACAAAATCGAATGCGTACATCACTATTCCCGGCATGAAGGGATTACCACCCAAAGAAATCAGCGTAAAAAATCTTGCAAACATCATTCAGGCAAGAATGAGTGAAATCCTCGATTTTGTAAGCTATCACTTGCGTCAGGTAGGGATGGATAACCGGCTATTAAACGGCGGCATCATCCTGACAGGTGGCGGATCGCAACTGACACACCTGATTCAACTGACCGAATATACTACCGGCCTCAATGCAAGAATCGGATATCCCTCAGAACACCTTGCAGCCAATCAGATAAATGAATTGAGTAAACCGATGTATGCTACCTGTATCGGCCTCATCCTGAAAGGATATAACGACTTCGAAACAGATAGAAAGGAATTTGAAAGGAAACACCGGAAGATTGCAGTTGTAGAACCCGCTTCGGTTGGTTCTGAAGAAGAAATAGTGGTAAAACCGGGCGGTGTTGAACCCGGAAAAAGGAAAGGATTGAATCAGTTTTGGGATAAGTTCAAAGAAAACATTATTGAGATCTTTAAAGAGGACGGAGATCATACATTATAATGTTGAAACGCCCAATTCTTTTTTAACGCAGTGCGAATAAAATGTTGAAAGATTTTTTTAAAATATTAAGACAAAAAGAAAAATAAAAACTTACTTACTTATTCATTCAATTTAAAAACAGTTTGTTATGATACAGTTTGATCTTCCCAAATCAAAATCGTCCATTCTGAAAGTACTTGGAGTTGGTGGCGGTGGCAGTAATGCCGTGAATTTTATGTTTAGACAAGATATTGAAGGTGTGGATTTCATTATCTGTAATACGGATGCGAAGGCATTGGAACAAAGTAATATCCCGAATAAAATCCAGTTGGGTCCGCACCTCACTCAAGGGCTGGGGGCAGGGGCCAATCCGCAGGTTGGAAAACAAGCCACGGAAGAATCGCTCGAAGAAATCCGGAGAATTCTCGAGGTGAATACGAAAATGGCCTTCATCACCGCAGGCATGGGCGGAGGTACCGGAACGGGCGGCGCGCCGATCATTGCCCAGATATGCCGCGACCTCGGAATCCTTACCGTGGGCATCGTTACAACACCTTTTGGATTTGAAGGACCGAGAAGGTTAAAGCAAGCCGAAGAAGGCATCCGTCAGATGCAACCTTACGTTGATACCCTGCTCGTGATCAGCAATGACAAGCTGCGCATGCAATACGGTAATTTAAAAATGACGGAAGCCTTTGCAAAAGCAGATAATGTGCTGGCAACGGCAGCTAAATGTATTACCGATATCATCAACAGCCGCGGTACCATCATCGTTGACTTTGCCGACGTTTGTACGGTAATGAAAAACGGTGGCGTTGCTATTCTCGGAAGCGCAACGGCCGAAGGCGAAAACAGGGCGCAAAAAGCAATTGAAGAAGCGCTCAACTCGCCCTTGCTCAACGACAGCGATATTAAGGGAGCAAAGTGGATTCTGGTGAACATCAACAGCGGTGAAGGCGAGAATGAATGTACAATGGATGAATTTGAAATCATCAACAATCACCTCAGATTACAAAGCGGAGAAAATTCGGATCTGATCATCGGAACCGGCTATGATGCAAGTCTCGGAGATAAGATCGGAATAACCATTATTGCTACCGGTTTTGAATTCAAAGATCCGTTTGTAAAAAGAGAATCCGCACCGGTTCAAAAAAAGGCACCGAAGGAAGAAAAAATCATCATGACTTTGGGCGTGGATGGAGAAGAAAACAAGATGCATCAGCCGAAAGTTGAAGCCATAAAAAAAGATCCTTACGCACCGGAATTGAAAGAAGAAGAGCCGGTTGAAAAAGCCGTTCCCTCCTTTTCGTTTGTGGCAGAACCTCCGGCAGAGAAAAAAGAAGTTCCTGCTCCTGTTGAAAAGAAACCTGCTGTTCCTTTCCTTGAAAAAGAGGAGGAAAAACCGCATCCCTACGTGTCAATGCCGAAGCGTATGGATTATATTCCGCCTGCGTCAACAGAACATTCAACGGAAGAACCGTTGCGGTTTGAATTAACAATCAATGACGAACCTAAAAAACCGGTGGAAAAAAAGGAAGAAAAGCAATCCGGATTTATCTATGAAGAAAGGGAGGAGCCGGCTACCATCGACCTCAATAAGGGATTTTTGAGCAGGCCGAAAAACATTTATGCTGATCCCGCAATTTCTGATACTTCTTCAGGTCAGATGAAGGCGGAGAAAAAGCCGGTCGAACCGATGCCGGAGCCGAAAAAAGAATTCAAAAAACCGGCACCTCCTTCATTTGTTCCAAAGGCAGAACCGGAAGAAAGCTTCGACTTTCGCCTTGTTGAAAAAGAAGAAAAAGAGGAAACGATTATTCCCGTTCCTGACTGCCCCGATCTCAATGAAGAGGAAGATCAGAAAAGGAGAGCTGCCGACAGAATCAATAAGCTGCGCAATCTGTCATACAATATGAACGGAACAGATGCAAACAACGATTACGATAACGTACCGGCTTATGTGAGAAGAAATATGGAACTGTTTGGCAATGCGCTTACTTCTGTGGAAAAATTTTACAGTAAGGTAACAGTAAAAAAAGATGAAAATGATGAAACGAAAATATCGACCATCAATACATTTTTAGACGGTAAAAAGCCTGATTAATCGGGCAGTTTTATGGTGTTTTAGTTGTTGGGCCTCCGGATACATCCGGGGGCTTTTTTGTTGCAGCAAATTCGGTTTATCTTTACTGCTTTCCACAAATTGTTACTAAATAATTTTTATGAAAAAATACCTGCTCACTATTTCTGTCCTGCTATTATTTCAGCTCACTTATGCACAATCGTCTTTGAATATTATGACTTTCAATCTCAGATTGAATACACCGGCCGACAGCGCCAACAGCTGGCCCTTCAGAAAAGATCTTGTTGCCCGCCAGATCCTGTCGCACCAAACCGATATCGTGGGCGTTCAGGAAGCATTAAACGATCAAATGGAAGATTTGAAAGAAAGGTTGAAAAATTATGCATCGATTGGAGTTGGCCGGGAAGACGGCAAAACGAAAGGAGAATATTCCGCTATTTTTTATAATACCGACCGGCTGCAAATGCTGAATCACGCTACGTTCTGGTTGTCGGAAACGCCGGATAAGGCCGGTTCGAGAGGTTGGGATGCCGCACTTCCGAGAATTGTAACCTGGGGCTTGTTTAAAGATTTAAAATCCGGAAAGGAATTTTATGCATTCAATACCCACTTCGATCACATGGGAAAAACGGCACGCAAAGAAAGTGCGTTGCTATTGATGAAAAAGGTGAATGAAATCGCGGGAAATAAGCCGGTTGTCATCACCGGTGATTTCAATGCCATTCCCGCCGACGAGCCGATAAGATTATTGCTGGATCCGGAAAATCCCCTTCATTTTATTGACAGCAAGGCAATCAGCAAAACCGCCCATTCCGGACCCGAAGGAACTTTCAATAATTTCGTATTCAACAATCCGAAACAGGAAAGGATCGATTATATTTTCATCAAAAACGGGATCAGCGTTCTGAATCATGCAACGCTGGTTGAATCATCCAACAACCGATATACTTCGGATCATTTCCCCGTCTTCGCACAAATCGTTTTACCTACAACTTATTAGACATGCCGGTTGTATTAATTTCGGGAGGAACGGGTTTAATAGGATCGTACCTAAGTTCAATTCTGATGGAAAAGGGATACGAGTGTGTGGTGCTTACCCGCTCGGTTCCCAAAGATCCAAAACCGGGAATAAAATATGCAGAATGGGACGTTGCAAAAAAGACAATCGATAAAGAGGCGATCGCAACTGCCGACTACATTATTCATCTTGCCGGAGCCAATGTTGCAGAGAAAAGATGGACACCGAAAAGAAAAAAGGAAATTGTAGACAGCAGAACCGAAAGCACGGATCTATTAATTGAGTCGCTTCGTTCAACGCCCAATCAATTAAAAGCATTTATCAGCGCCTCGGCCATCGGCTATTACGGCGCGGATACAGAAAGATCAAAACGTTCGGGTTTCAAAGAAGACGATCCTCCGGCAAACGATTTCTTAGGCAGCACCTGCAGGCAATGGGAAGAATCGGTCTGGAAAGCAGCCGAAATATTAAAGGTTCGAACGGTTATATTCCGCCAGGGAATTGTACTTACAAAAGAAGAGGGCGCACTGGAAAAATTTAAACAACCTCTTAAATTCGGCCTGGCAACCATCCTGGGAAACGGTAGACAAACGATAAGCTGGATTCACGTTCATGACCTTTGCCGTATGTACCTCGAAGCGCTAAAAGAACCGCTGTCGGGCAGGTTTAATGCCGTTGCTCCTCAAACGATCTCAAACAAAGAATTTGTGCTTTCGCTGGCAAAACATATCCGCAAAACCGCTTTCATACCCGTGCACGTTCCTTCCTTCGTTTTAAAAACGGTTTTGGGAGAAATGAGTATCGAAGTATTAAAGAGTGCAACAGTAAATTGCGATAAAATAAAATCCACGGGTTTCAGATTCCTTTACCCATCGGTAGAACCGGCATTTACAAACCTGCTGAAAACGTAATTTAATGCCGGTTTAAACAGCGTTTAAACCACAATTGCATAGTTTTACATCCTTAATGATCAGCAATAAAAACACAGCAATCATTCTTGGTATAGATCCCGGAACCGTGGTGATGGGATATGCAGCAATTGCTGTTTGTGAAAAGAAGATCACCCTTCTTCAAATGGATAGCTTACGGTTGAATGCTGAAAAGGATATTTATGCAAGACTGGAAAAAATTCATTCAAAAGTACTGGAACTGATTCTTTTGCATCGCCCAACCTGCTTTGCCATTGAAGCGCCGTTTTTCGGTAAGAACGTCCAAAGTATGCTGAAGCTCGGCCGTGCACAGGGAGTGGCCATCGCTGCGGCTATGCAAAGTAAAATTGAGGTAACAGAATATTCCCCCAAAAAAGTAAAACAGTCCATTACAGGAAACGGGAATGCAGATAAAGAACAGGTCTGGAAAATGTTGCAAAGACTTGTGGAAATTGATGAAAAACCAGCTTATCTCGATGCATCGGATGCATTGGCTGTCGCCATCTGCCATCATTTTCAAACCGGTTCTGTCCTCGCCGTCCGGGGAAACCATTTTAAAGACTGGAATGACTTCCTCCGGAAAAATGAAAATAAGGTAAGGAAGTAACTTCCGTTTTTATCCCATAGCAGCAACGATCCTTTGCTGTATTTCTCTGAATTCGTCTTCCGACAACTTAAGTTTCGGTTTACTGAAATTGAGATCATCAATGCTGTTGATCGGCACGAGATGCAAATGTGCATGCGGCACTTCCAAACCAACGACGGCCATTCCACAACGGTTGCATTCGAAGGTTTGTTCGATCGCTTTTGCAATAGGTTGCGCAAATACCATCAGCTCGGACAAGTATTCGGTGGGTAGATCAAACATTTTATCGATCTCAAGTTTTGGTATTACCAGCACGTGTCCTTTCACAATTGGAAAAATATCGAGAAAAGCAAAAAACCTGTCGTTTTCTGCCACCTTGTACGATGGGATTTCACCTTTAATGATCTTCGAAAAAATAGTCATGGCTAAAGTTATTTTTCATTTTCGGAAATGTAACAATTTCTTGCCGATCCGGTTTGCATTATGAGGAAAATTACCCGCGCTCCTGATGGCGGTCATAAAAAAACAATGTAGCCTGAAGGAATTTTGTACCCACAAAATTTAAAAGATATGGCTCAAACAATTGCTCACCCCGCCGCTCTCTCCGACGAAACCAGGGTTTCAAGAAAATCAAAATTTTTTACATGGTGTGAAAATCAGAAAGATTACCGCTTCCTTTGGATGGGAGTAATTTTATTTGGTCAAATTGGCGCCATTGTTCCCATTACCGCGTTTTCCATTGCTTTTTTCGGTAACAATTCGCTGGTTCTATGGGTACTGATGTTTGTCTTTAATGTTCCTGTTTTTGCATTAAACCTTGCTGCTCAGCCTTTGAAGATTACGATTCCGGCCTTGCTTATTGCAACAGCAGGCAGCTTGTCGCTCGTTATTGCAAGTTTCGGATCATACTTCCTGTAACCTTCCAAAATTTCGCACTGAAATCAGAGTTTAAATAAATCAAAGTTTCAAACTACCCCGTTTTTTAAAAAACCTTCCAGATTCCGGAAGGTTTTTTTTCATTCTTCACCTGAAATCGAGCGTTGGGGATCCGAAATTTTTGTGGATAACCAAAGTATAATTATTGGTAAAATGACTAAGGGTGAATTACTTTTGTTCAATGGATCTGCTTCAAATACCTGAGTTCTGGAAACTGCTGATTTTCATATTCTTTTGTATCGTAATTGCGATACAATTGTTTTATTATCTCTATTTTTTTCAACGGCTGGCCAATTACGTTCCTCCGGTAAAGAAAGCTTCGCAACAATATCCGGTATCCGTAATTGTGTGTGCAAAGAATGAGGCAGCCAATATCGTGCAGAATCTCCCCGGAATTTTGTTGCAGGACTACCGGTCTACTCATGAAATTATTTTGGTGAATGACAACAGCACCGACGAAACCAAATATCTGATTGAAGAATTTCAGAAGTCATTCAAAAATCTTCAGCATCTCAGTTTAAAACAGGAAGCGAAGATGATCCCCGGAAAGAAATTTCCGCTGTCGATGGGAATCCGGTCTGCAAAGTATGAAGTGGTATTACTGACCGACGCAGATTGTATTCCCGCCTCCGAACACTGGCTGTATCAAATGCAGCAGGGTTACGACGACAACATTCAAATTGTTTTGGGATACGGCGCCTATAAAAAGAAACCCGGATTGCTAAACAAACTGATCCGCTTTGAAACTTTTCATACTGCCCTACAATATTTATCGTTTGCGCTTGCGGGAAAGCCTTATATGGGTGTGGGAAGAAATCTTTCATACAAAAAGCAATTGTTCCTAAACAATAAAGGATTTTCTGCCATAAATCACATCCCCGGCGGCGATGATGATCTTTTTATCGGAATGGTAGCAAAAAAAGGAAACACGGCAATCGTAATCGATAAGGACGCACATACGGTAAGTGAGCCGAAACAAAGTTGGCGTGAATGGCAGAAGCAAAAAGACCGGCATTATACCACCTCCAAATTTTATAAGAAAAATATTAAGACCTGGTTAGGTCTCTATTCACTTTCACAGGTGCTCATATATCCTGCATTTGCGGCCGCCATCTTATTTTTCAACTGGTACATTGTACTCGCAATCTTTCTGCTCCGGTTGATCGTAATAGCGATCAATTGGAAAAATACGATGCAAAAACTCAATGAATCAGACCTTTGGCCATTATTCCTTTTCTTTGATTTCTGGATGTTTATCTATTACCTGTTTTTTGTGCCATCACTCTGGAAAAAACCATCCAAAAACTGGGATTAAAATATTTTAGCATGCAAAATACCGGACTGATCTTAAAATATTTTTCTGATTTCACTCCAAAACAGATTGAGCAGTTTACCGCTCTCGGTCCGCTCTATGAAGACTGGAACAGCAAGATCAACGTGATATCGCGAAAAGATCTGGAAGGGTTGTACGAAAAGCACATCCTGCATTCACTCAGTATTGCTGCTGCTTTTGAATTCGAACCCGGAAATAAGATCATAGATATCGGCACCGGCGGAGGATTTCCGGGAATTCCACTCGCTATTTTCTTTCCCGAAGTTGAATTTTTGCTCGTTGACAGCATCGCTAAAAAAATAAAAGTCGTGAATGAGATCGCAACGGCAACCGGGCTTGAAAATGTAACGGTCCTGCACAAACGGGTCGAGGAGATAAAGAATCAAAAATTTGATTTCGCAGTTTCCCGGGCCGTGGCTCCCCTGAAAGAGTTGTGGAGATGGAGTAAACCTCTATTAAACAAGAAGAAACAATCTCTTCAAAACCCGGGATTGATCTGCTTGAAAGGGGGAGACCTGGCACAGGAAATATCCGATAGCGGGTTGCGGCCACGAATGATAGAAATTAGCCAGATTTTCAATGAACCCTACTTTTCCGAAAAATATCTGTTGCACATTCCTTCCTGATTTTCCGCTTTCGCTTTAGTTTCCTGGCCTTAATCCGCCTTCTCGGGAGCCCCATTTCCGTCACTGTTTGCGAAGCGGAAAAAAATCGAAATAAAAAAAAGGTTAAAAAACTTTGTATTATTAAAAATTTCTTAATAGTTTAGAGGTCTTATTTTCCTGTTAGGCAAGTGCGGAACAATCACAGGAAATTGAAACCATTCAGTGTACTGAAAAAATAATTTTTCTGTGCATTTAACCTGCGAGCCTTAAGAATGAACCTGTTCTGAAAGTGTGATGTCCTGTCTCTGTTAAAAAACTGCGTCCGTCTACTCTCTGAATTTTTTTGATCCACGTTATTGAAAAATAGCCTGGTTTTTCGATCGGTTAAATTGGCTGTGTATAATTTTTTAAATAAAAACATCTACCATGAAAAGAAGAATTCTATCTCTCGCTTTCGTCTGTTTTCTTGGCCACGGTTTCGCCCAAAATTCGCTCAAGCAGGTCATCAGCGGTGAAAACGGCGTCACAAAGCCTATCGTTACCCTGCAGGCTTCCCAACAGGTGGCTTTCAACCCGGTTAACGCAAAAGCGATTTTTCAACTCGATGCCGCTTCGGACCTCGTTTTGATCAAGTCAGAAAAGGATGAACTCGGTGCCACCAATTACCGGTATTATCAGACCTACCAGCACATTCCTGTTGAAAACAGCATGTATATCGTAGGAGTAAAAGATGGTAAACTGCGTGAAATGAACGGACAAATTCTGCTTCAATTTCCCAATGCGTTTACCAATCCCACTCCTTCCCTCACCCCACAGCAAGCTGTGCAGGCATCTTTGAGAAAAGTAAGCGCACAACTCTACGCTTGGCAGGATCAGGAAATTGAAAATCGTATTAAGGATCAGATGAAAGATCCCAAGGCTACCTTCATTCCAAAAGCCACACTCGTCTGGTACAATCCTGCAGAGGAAATTGATCCCAACGGAATGCAGCTTTGTTATAAGGTTGACGTTTATGCAAGGCAACCGCTGAGCAGAGCCGATTATTTTGTAAATGCCAAAACCGGAGAAATTGTAGGCAAGCATGATAAGATTCAATTTTCCGACGTGGTGAGCAAAGCGCAGACTGCTTACAGCGGCGTAAGGAGAATCCATTCTGATTATACCGGCACCAACCTGCGCCTGCGGGATTACACCAAAGGAAACGGTGTGATAACCGTACACGGCGAATTTGGAATGCGTGGTCAGGACTATATCAGCACTACGAAAAACTGGAGTTTTGCCAACCAGGATCAGGCTGCACTTGATGCACATTATGGCGTAGGCCAGACCTGGTCATTCTACTGGGAAAATTTCAACAGAAACAGTTACGATGGCAATGGAACCGCCCTCTACAGCTACGTAAATGATCCCACCTACATCGATAATGCATTTTGGGATGGAAGTGCCATGAATTTCAATAAACGTTCAAATGGAGAACCCGGTGGGGTAACCGGAATTGATGTGACCGGACATGAACTTACTCACGGCGTAACACAAACCACCAGCGGTCTCATTTATAGCAAGGAATCAGGCGCTATCAATGAAAGCATGAGCGATATTTTTGGAAAACTCGTACAATTCTGGAGCAAACCCGATGACATCAACTGGTTGATGAGTAACGATATGGATTGGATTATCCGCGACATGTCAAATCCGAATGCACAAGGACAGCCGGATACTTATAAAGGAACTTATTGGTATGGCGGTATCTTTGATAATGGTGGCGTTCACACCAATAGCGGTGTAGGAAATTTCATGTTTTACCTGCTGGTTAACGGTGGAGTCGGTACAAATGATAATGGTGATTCCTACAACGTTAATGCTATCGGATTTAAAAAAGCAGCCAGCATCATCTATCGTACAAATACTGTTAAGCTTACCCCCAGTTCAAACTACGCCAACTGGAGAGACGCCTGTATCAGTGCCGCTTCTGATCTCTATGGTGCGTCTTCACCCGTTGTTACCCAGGTTATGAATGCCTGGCACGCAGTGGGCGTTGGCAATGCCGGAGTTTCAGCTATCGCACAGGCCGCACCCATTGAACAAGGAGCCGTTGCTATCAGTCCAAATCCTATCGCAAATGGATTTGCCCAAATTTCCTATTCAATTCAGAAAGATGGTAATGCCAGTCTCAAAGTACTGGGATTGAATGGATTGATGATGTCCAGGATTGAATTAGGAAAACAACTAAAAGGAAATCACACCTACCGTTTCAATGCCTCACAACTTCCAAAGGGAAATTATGTGTTGGTTCTTGAACAGGACGGAGTTATACTCAACCGTACTAACTTCCTCATTTCAAGGTGATTTTCCCAGCTTAAAATAAGGAGGCTGCCCCAGAAGGTGGCCTCTTTTTTATTGCACAGCTTTTTCCGTTTTTCGATAAGCAATTATTTCTAAATTAATGTGAAAAAAACGCAAAAAAATTTTGTAGCTAATTTTAATTCTCCTTAAATTTATAATCAGTTTAGCAAGCTATTAAAGAAGGAAAAACACCATTTGAAGTTCAGAATTTTGTGTAGGTAGATTTTGCTTAACCCTTTTATCAAATCCAATTTCTAAATTCAATTCTCTATAACCATGCTCAATCTCACGTAAAAATTTTCCATCAAAAAAAATCAAACAACATGAAAAGCAAAATTCTATTACTCATGCTGATGGGGCTTGCTATGCATTCCCTTGGGCAAAACCTGAAGTCTCTCATTGGTAGCAAACAAGGAATTTCTAATCACTATGTCACCCTGAAATCGGAGGATGCTCCTGCATTTGCCGTCAACAATCTCAAGCAGATCTTACAGCTCGATGCGAGGTCAGATCTTGTATTGGCGCAGTCTTTCAAAGACGATTTAGGGATGAAACACTATCGTTTCTATCAAACCTGGCAAAACATTCCTGTTGACCGTTCGATGTACGTTGTACATACGAAAGACGGAAAAATATCCGGATTCACCGGAGAAATCATTACTGCTTTTCCGCAGGATATGCCTGCCGCGGTGCCGTCCATCTCTCGTGAAGACGCGTTGAATGCGGCAATACGGGTAGTGAACGCCAAAGAATACATGTGGCAGAATAAACAGCGCGAGCAAGATCTGAAGGAAGTATTGAAGAATGAAAATGCTTCCTATTATCCGGATGCGAAACTCGTATGGTTCTCTAATTCTGAAACCATCAATCCGAGAAGTCTGAAGCTGGCTTACAAAGTGGATGTTTACGCAAATGTTCCGCTCAGCCGCGCCTACTATTTCATTGATGCACGAACCGGAAAACTTTTAGGGAAAGAGGATCTCATCCACACCTCTGATGCGGTTGGCACCGGAAACACCTTATACAGTGGCACTCAAACCATTCACAGCGATTATTATAACGGCAGTTACCGTTTGAGAGATTACACGAGGGGCAACGGCGTTATAACCCGGAAAGGAAATGTATCAGGCAAGCCGGATTATACCAATAGTTCCGCAAACTGGAATTTATCAGGACAGGATCGAAATGCTATGGACGTTCATTGGGGTGTTGAAATGACCTACGATTATTACAAGGTAAATTTCAACAGAAACAGTCTTGATAACAAAGGATTTGCGCTCACAAGTTATGTGAATGTGTCAGGAACCACCGACAATGCTTATTGGGATGGAAGCACCATGAATTTTGGAAAAAGATCGGGAAGTACAAATGGCGTTACCGGCATCGACGTTACAGGGCATGAATTAACACATGGTGTTACACAATATACCTGCAACCTCACCTACAGCTATGAGTCGGGAGCCATGAACGAAAGCATGAGCGATATCATGGGAAAATCGGTTCAGTTTTTTGCGAAACCGGGCGATATCAACTGGCGCCTGAGTAACGATATGAACTGGATTATACGCGATATGTCTAATCCGAATTATGTAGGACAGCCGGATACCTACAAAGGCACCTATTGGTATAACGGGGCCAGCGATAATGGTGGCGTGCATACCAATAGTGGAGTGGGAAACTTCATGTTTTACCTCCTCGTTAACGGCGGCAGCGGTACCAACGATATCGGCAATTCATATACAGTCAGCGGAATCGGTCAGGCAAAAGCCCAGCAGATCATCTATCGCACCCAAACTATTTACCTGTTCAGTTCGGCAAAATATGCAGACTGGAGAACGGCCTGTATCAGTGCCGCCACCGATCTCTATGGAGCCGGCAGTAATGAAGTAACACAGGTACAAAATGCGTGGTATGCAGTAGGAATCGGCGCAGCCGGCGGCGGTGGTGGCACCTGCAATACACCTACCGGACTCGCAGCTTCCTCAATTACTTCTTCATCCGCAAATCTGAGCTGGACCTCCACCGGCGCATCCAGCTACAACCTTCAGTACCGTGTATCCGGAGGTGCAACCTGGACCACCGTGAGCGGTATTGCCTCCAACAGCTACAATCTTTCCGGATTGACCGCTTCAACCACCTATCAATGGCAGGTTCAAAGTGTTTGCAGCGGCGGCACAACCAGCGCTTACAGTTCTACCGCTACCTTCACAACCTCCGGAGGAGGCGCAATTACCTATTGTGCAACCAGCGGCAACACCGATTACGAATACATCAGCAAGGTGGTATTTGGAAGCATCAGCAACAGCTCGGGAGATAACAATGGTTATGGCGATTACACGTCAAAAAGTACGAATGTAACGGCGGGATCGTCCTACACGATTACGCTTACGCCCGGTTTTTATGGATACAGCTATGCAGAATATTGGACGGTTTACATCGATTTCAATCAGAATGGCTTGTTTACTGACGCAGGCGAAAGATTCAGCATCGGGGGAAGCTACGGCAGCATCTCGAAATCCATCGCAATTCCGAAAACTGCGAAAAATGGATCTACAAGGATGAGAATACAGATGCATTACGGATCCGCACTCACCAATCCGTGTGGGAACTTCAGTGACGGAGAAGCAGAAGATTATTCCGTAAACATATCCGGTGGTTCAGGATTTTCTTTTGCCGCAGCTGAAACAGACAATGCCAGTTTGACCACTGTCAATGAAAGTTTCAAAATTCAGCCGAACCCTGCATCCTCACAAGCGACTGTCTTCTACGATCTGAATAAACAAGGAAATATCCGGATCAAACTGTTAGACTTATCCGGAAAATCCATGCAGAATGTCTCGATCGGAAATCAGCAAAAAGGTAGCTATCGCTACGATCTGCAACAATTGGATAAACTTAATGCCGGAACCTACCTCGTGCTGGTTGAGCAGGATGGTAATCCGGTTGCAAGGTTGAAACTAATTCTACTAAAATAGCTAAACCGGTGAAAGTAAACAGGCCCCGGACGAGTCCGGGGTCTTTACTTCGGTTTGTCACTTGACACGATTATCAGGTTAATAAAAAGACCCGCAAGTTTTTAAACCGCGGGTCTTTTTTTGTTCGTTTAAAACCGGTCAGATGGCGATATCTTCAATTCTGAATTTAATGATTCCGGCCGGAGCGGTTACCTCGGCTATGTCACCCTTCGATTTTCCCAATAAACCCTGCCCAATCGGAGAATTCACCGAAATCTTTCCCGCTTTCAAATCAGCTTCCTTCTCTCCTACCAACTGATAGGTAAAAGATTTTTTATTGGCGATGTTCGTAATCGTAACCTTGGTCAAAACCGACACCCGCGAAAGGTCAAGATTGGCCGGATCGACCACCCTTGCAGTTCCGAGCTGGCTTTCAAGCAGAGCAATCTTTGCTTCCAGAATTCCCTGTGCTTCTTTGGCAGCATCGTATTCCGCATTTTCTTTCAAATCACCCTTTTCCCTCGCTTCAGCTATTGCTTTTGAGGCGGCGGGCCGTTTCACGGTCTTCATTTCATGAAGCTCCTTTACCATATTATCATAAGCTTCCTGAGAAACATACATTATTTCACTCATACACCTTTGTTTGAAAGAGATAAAAAAAATACAACGCCGCATCAAACGCAGCGTTGCATATAACACAAAAATATAGAAATTCAAACTTAGAAAGCAAATTATTTAGCAGAAAAACCGGGCAAAAAAGTTAAAAACACCTTATTCTCTATCCAGGTATCCTGCTACTTCCAGCTTGTCTAAAATTACCCTTGCCATCAGGTAAAAAGCTTCAAAACTATAACCCGCAATGTGGGCAGTGATTAAAACATTTGGCTGTTGCAATAACCATTTGAGCTGCCTGCTTTCCGGCTCTGAAAGCGTTTCCAGTTTTTCATTTGGTAATACGTCCAAAGCGGCTGCCTTCACTTTTCCTGATTTCAATGCATTGATCAACGCATCAAGATCTGTAACCTTTCCCCTGCAGGTTGTCACAAAGTAAATGCTGTTTTCAAACTTTTCGAAGAAAGCATCGTTGGCATAACCATGGGTTTCTGCTGTTAACGGAAGATGAAGGCTTACAACTTCCGCATATTTCTGAATATGTGATAATTCTGCTTCATGAATATTGAGGCTTGCAAATCCGAATTTGTATTTGTCGTGCGCCAGAATAGTTGTCCTGAACGGACTGAGCAAGGATGCAAAAGCGCTTCCGGTATTTCCAAAACCGATGATGCCGACCGTCTTTCCTGTGAGTTCGGTTCCGCGGTTTTCGTTGCGCAACCATTTCCCCTCCTTGATTTCATCGTATGAATTTGAAATATTGTTCATGATATTCAAAAGCAAACCCAGCGTATGCTCTGCTACGGCGTTTCGGTTTCCTTCGGGACTGCTGATGCAGAAAATGCCGAGTTTGGTGGCATAATCAACATCGATCAGTTCCATGCCGCTTCCCAACCTGCCGATCCATTTCAGATCTTTTGCCCGGTCAAGCATGGCCTGATCGATCTTCAATTTTGTGGTAACGATCAGCCCGGTACAGTTTGAGATCCGCCCGAGCAAGGCGGAATAGGTTATCTGGGGCTGGTATTCTACTTCAAACCCTTTTTCAGCCAGGGTTTCCTCTAATACGGGATGAACGGGTGCTGTGATGATTACCTTTCTCATGTCATTTTAAAAGTTAATGCGGCAAAATCTTCCACCGCCAATTGTTCCGGCCGCTTTGTAAATATGTTTTCCTGAAGTATTTCCGGAGCAATTAATCCTTTTAAGGAATTGCGCAACATCTTTCTTCTTTGATTGAAGGCCTGTTTCACCAGCCTGAAAAAATCTGCTTCCGAACGGAAGTCAACGGGATCTGATTTGCGCATCATCTTAATTACGCCGCTCCTGACTTTGGGTGGAGGATTAAATGCTTCGGGACCCACATCAAACAAATATTCCACCTCATAAGACGCCTGTGTAAGCACGCTTAGAATGCCATATACTTTCGATCCTTCCTTCGATGCAATTCTTTCGGCCACTTCTTTTTGAAACATGCCTACCATTGCAGGAACATTTTCTTTCCACTCCAAAATTCTGAAGACGATCTGCGTGGAAATATTGTAGGGAAAATTTCCGCAAACGACCGCCTGCTCTTTGAATGGATAAGCAATATTCAAAAAATCTGCTTGCAGGATTTTGCCGTTCAATCCGGGAAAATGCTTTTCAAGGTATTCAACTTTTTCGCGATCAAATTCCACCGCTTTGAAATTGACACCCGAAATGTTGAGCAAATGTGTGGTAAGCGCACCGCCACCGGGACCAACTTCCAGCAAGTATTCTGAAGAGGTGAGATCGATTGCTTTCTCCACTTCCTTCTGAATCTTTATGGCAATTCCCTCATTCTTTAAAAAATGCTGCCCAAGCGATTTTTTGAGCGTGTACTCCATGCTGCAAAGCTAATGGGAACTTAGAGAATGGCAATAAGCCTTTGTCACCCGAAACCACGCCGAGCGAGGGATCTCCCGCAGAGATCCGGATTTACGCTGATGGTTCAATTTATTTTCCGCGCTCATCTCCGTAATCAGCGGGAAAACAGCTTGCTCCTCCGTCGACAAAGAATCTCCCGCAGATCTCGCGGATTTACGCTGATGGTTCATTTGTTTTTCTTCGCTCATCTGCGTAATCAGCGGCGAAAACAACTTGTTTCCCAGTTAACATTTCGGTGAAAAAGCAAATCAGGAGATTTGCTAACGGCACGACGTAGTCGGGAGACCACGCCGAACGAGGGTACGACGAACAGGAGCCGAGCAAGATTTTTTAATCGAAATTTGATATGCAGAACAATAATATCGGAATATCTTACTGTTACTAAAAATTTAAAATCGACTCAGAATTTAAAGTTTCGTATAAGGAAATTAAGAAACCCTTTATTGTGGACATTTTAAGGATAACGAATATTATACCGGGAACCCCTGAAACGCTTTATGGGAATATACGTACTTCTGTTCAAACAGGAATTCGTTCTATGAAAATGAAGAATGGAATGAGTGAGTATATAGGTAAAGATGACTATTCTATATTTAACAATCAGGACCAATTTAATCATACTTCTGGCGGCACGAAGTTTCAAACGTGGCCAGACTTATAAAAATGATTCCGATCGGATTAAGTTTTTTCCCTTAATCCCGTCTTTTTTTAAATCTTTATTCATGAAATACGCATTTGTAACACTAGTCTTTGCTATAATAGGTTATGAAAAAAGCCACGCTCAATTAGAAATAACAACAGGTTATGCCATTACTTCACAAGAACCTGACGGAGTGTCCATCCAGATTGCTTACGACATGCAGGTCAGAAATCGATTATTCACAAAGTCGCAAGTTGGCTATAAATATTTGTACCATTTTAATGATTTTGTAGGAGCGAAACTGAAAGTTTCCATCTTTGAAATCCACCAAACGCTTTCTTACGAAGTTATTAAGAAACCGAAATATATATTAAAACCGAACGTTGGGTTTAATTACCGGTTTTATAAATGGACAGGAGAAATGGTGCCGCCTCTCGATAACCTTCCTATAAGGGCTTACGTAAATCAATTTAGAGACGATTATTTCGTCCTCGTAAGCAACAAGGAGGAGTCATATAAAGAATACCGGGTCAATAATCTGGGCTTTTCTTTCCAGTTACAGAATCAGTTCCGCGTGAATGATAAACTTTGGTTACATGCGACACCGTTTATTGAACCGGATTATGACAGATCGCAAATTACAGGAGGTTGTTATGTAGGGGTTATTTTTAAACAACTGGGATCAAAGAAACCGTGATGATTTAGAAATTTGCTTCGCTCCCTGCTCGGCGTAGGTCTCCTGACTACGCCGAACGAGCACATTAATGCTTGTTAACCGGTACCAGTCTCCAATGCGGTTTTATTTCTTTACCACTGTTGAACTTGTCGAGCCAATAGCGTTTGAATTCCGGATTCATGTTTAATGTGTCTGGAATGTAAAACAATTTGAAGTCCGGCGACATCCGGAACATAAAAAAGTCACCGATTTCGCTGCTGTAAGAACTTCCGGAAAAATCGTATTTTTTAGCGATCGACGTCAGCAAGTCGAAGGTTTTGAACGGATCTTTATCAGGAAATAAGGTGGTTATCTTTACCATCGTATCTTTTACGAGCACGCTTCCCACACTGCTGTCCAATGCAATTTTTACAATGTCATTTTGAACAGCTGCAAAGGTAAATTCAGAATAAACAGAAGTGTCAAATGTGAATGCGGTAGAAAAATCCTGCATGAATTTATGCGGTCGCCAAATGGTCAGTTTCGTGCTGTCGCCAAGAGGCATATAATTACAGACATACAAGTTGGTATCACCCGAAACCCTCAGCCAGAAGTTATCCTCACCCCTTGCACCGTAACTGAATTCTCTCAATAAGTTTAAGGAAGCGGAGTCAATATTATTGGCAAGAAAAAGCGCTTTTTGTTCAACTGCATTTTCCGGACTATTGGCCGAAGTGCATTTGATGAAAAATGTCAAAATTAAGACGGTCGATATGAGGATCAGAACATTCCGCAAGACTTAAAATTACTGCTTATCCCTGAAATAAATCGGCCTTTGTTTTCATGGAATCGGTTGACGGATTTATAGAAAAAATAATGGTGATGAGGAAGCGGTACGGTGAAGTTGAAACGCGGTTGTAATGCAAATCAGGAGATTTACTAACGGTTCGACGTAGTCAGAGACTACGCCGAGCAGGAAGCAAACATTTTTAACTTTTCACCTCTGTCGGATATTTACAACAGCAGCGAACAAATCGTATTTTCATTTTATGAAATTTCTGATAGTCGTATTACTTCTGCCCTTATCGGCTTTTTCCCAGCAGGTGCAATACAAAAATCTTGTAATGGAAGGTGGAGGTGTTCGTGGTCTTGCTTATGCCGGCGCTTTGCAGGTATTGGAAGAAAGAGGAATTTTATCAGAAATTGAAAACGTAGGAGGCTCATCAGCCGGCGCGATTGCAGGGTTGATGGTGGCATTAAATTATTCCACCGTTGAGATCGATTCTATCCTCCAACAGCTAAAAATCCAGGAGTTTAATGACGGAAAGTTTTTATTCGGCCGGATAAGGAGAATTAAAAATCAGTACGGGATGTACAAGGGCGAAAAATTCGAAAAATGGCTTGCTGGATTGATTGAAAATAAGACCGGCGATGAGAATACTACTTTTGCCGACTTGTACAATTTGCATCTACGGGATAAAAGATTTAAAAACTTCTATTGTACCGCTACCAATATCAGCGCTCAGCAGTTAGAAATATTATCGTGGAAAAAATGGCCGCAGATGAAGCTGAGAACCGCCGTTCATATCAGTAGCTGCATTCCGTTATATTTTGTACCGGTTGCCATTGACCGTACGGGAAATGAAGTATCAAATTCCGACAGCTCCCGTTATGCGTTGCTTGTGGATGGAGGCATGTTGTGCAATTATCCGATAAATATGTTTGATTCCTGCACAGACGGCGGCGATCCGTTTGTCAGCCCCAATGTGATTTACAATTATGAGACAATCGGCCTTAAACTCGAACGGGAGGAGCAAATCGATGAATTCAATAAAAACCAAACGGGCATTGCACCTTTCGAGATCCGTGATATGAAAGAATATTCGCAGGCAGTAATGAATTTGATGATGGAGACGCTCAACAGAAAATCATTTGCTATGGACAATGAAAAAGGAAGAACGATTTATATCAGTTATGGTGATATTTCAGGAAGACCGAGAAAAATATCGCCCCAGGAAAAAAAGACTTTGTATGATAATGGTTTCGTGGCAGCAGAGCAGTTTTTTATGAGTAATAGCGAGACGGCAAGATGATTTTTTGTATTATTCCCTTATTAAGCTCCCCCAAAAGCAGTACGGTTTAAAAGTAGACTAAAGTGTTTAATTTTAAAACGTAAATAATATGAAAAAAAGCACGAAAAGAATAGTATTATCCTTCAAACTGAATACTGTCTTACCAAAATTATGAATGGTGACGCCTTTGAATCCATTAAAAGATGTTGACCACAACACATCCCCTTAGTCTCCAATTTTCAACCTCCAGATCCGCCGGTCGAAATATTAATGATACGCGATGCATGATCATTTCATTGTCATTAAAGGCGACTATGCAGGACAGCAAAAAATAAAAAGGCGGTAGAAATGCTGTGGAGGCAACCCTTTTTATGAAAACCCCGTTTCAATATTGGTTTTTTATCTTCCATTGTTCACATCAACGGAATTCCAATTTTTTCTTCATTAAAATTTTCTCGTCATGAAAGCAACTCTTCTTTTTCTAGCCATTTTTTGCAGCGGTTTTACTGCTGCATTTGCAACGATTCATGTTATCCGGGTTTCAAATTATCAATTCACACCTAAAACCGTGAATGCTATTGTCGGCGATACAGTAGTATGGATTTGGAGTGAAGGAACCCACACTACAACCTCCACGATGTTACCCGCCGGTGTAAAGCCGTGGGATTCTCCTATCACTTCATCACAAAAACGATTCGGAATACGCGTGACCGAAGCGGGAATTTATAAGTTTAAGTGCACGCCACACGCTTCCTCCGGAATGCGCGGTACTATTAATGTGTCTCCATCTCTTGTCGCAGAATTATTTAGTTTCGAAGTAACGCCTTTATCTGATAATGCTGATATAAGTTGGAAAACAAGGCAGGACAACGATATTGCTTACTACAATATTAAACGAAGCATAAATAATGACGATTTCTCCATAATCGCACAAATAGAACCTGGCAAAACCGATGCGGCTGTGAAACTTTATAACTATGTCGACGAAAATAAAGAGATTCAGAGCAAATATATTTATTACATGATAGAAATGGTAGATACAAAAGGTAATAAACAATTGAGTGAAATAAAGATGTTTTCTAATGCGATCAGTGCGCCCAAACTTATCACAAGCCTTAGCCCGAATCCTGTCAGCAGTTCCGGCCATTTAATGCTGCAGTTCAACGCGGATGATGAGGGTAAAATGAGGGTGCAGTTATTTGATGTATCAGGACAGTTGGTAAGGCAAACTGACATGAGTGCAGTAAAAGGATTAAACAATGGACATTTTCATCTTCAGGATCTTAAGCCGGGCACTTACTATCTCGAATGCCGGCTAGGCGAGCGGTACGAAAAGCATACAATTTTAGTAAAATAAAGCCTATCTCATCTTTTAGCAATGCTTCTTTTCAATAAAGGAAGCATTTCTTTTTCAATCGTGTAGCGCCACCGGCAGAAGAGCGGTGAATAAGCTGATCGCACCTTCCTATGAGCTGGCATGATTTTACTTTGACGATTGTATTATCAACATTTTTAAATAAAAATGGAACGAACACCATCCATACTCCAGGGATATAGTAACCTTGAGAAAGGCGCCTATCTTGGTGCGATAGCTTCTCTTGCTACTGCCGACCGTTCAGCCACAGATGAAGAGAAAGAATACATAGATGCATTGTGCGAATCAGCGGGGTTAACAGATGATCAGACGAAATTGATTTTGCGGGTTGCAACTACGCAGGTAACCGATGCCGATCTTAACCGTTTTCTTGATGTTTTAAAAACAAGCGATCTCCGTTTTTCACTCGTAAGTGATCTGATTGCTTTTGCCCGCGCAGATAAAAATTATTCCAAAGAAGAGAGAAAAACCGTTGAAAAAATTTCGCAATATCTGGGTGTAAATGATGAACAATTTTCAATACTTCAAGAATTCACAAAGGAAGCAGTTAAGGAAGCACCAAATCATGCAGCATCAATTCAATCGGAAAAAACAACTCCGGAAGGCTTTTTAGATAGCCTCGGCTTTGGCGACAAGTTAAAAGGTGCCGGTATAAACAGCAGTACCTTATTAAAAGGTGCACTTGGAATTATTGGTCCGTTTTTACTTGCAAAAATGCTAACCGGAGGTAGAAGCAGAAGGGGCGGTGGATCATTGGGCAATATCCTGGGCGGTGGCAATTCCCGCGGTGGAATGGTTGGCGGAGGATTATTAGGTGGACTGGGTGGATTAATCAGCGGTGGCGGATTGTTAGGAAGTGTACTAGGCGGTGGTCGTGGATTTGGCAGCACCGGAGGCCTGCTCAGCCGGATTCTCGGCGACCGCAGATAGTAATTTGAGTAGATATTCATCGCGTTGGCCCTCAAAATGCACCGCCAGCTTTCCTGGTACATGCAAAGGAGACGATGACGCTGCGACGTAGTCAGGAGACTACACCGGGCGGGGGCGTCTTAAGTTATTGTTTCGTGCAAACGCCACTACTCAACTGAAATAATGGTCGACTGCCGTCCAACAAGCTGCCAACCTCCTTCATTTTGCATCCAGATGTTGGTATAACGCCTTTTCACAGTTTTACCTGCATTGGGCATTTTGCCGGTTGGGTGCAAAGTTTCATTGCCCATGGCAATGGCAATGTTATTGTTAAACGTTACCTTTTCCGTTATCCGTTCAAAAGCTTCCATATCTACTGCTCCCTGCCTCATTAATTGCATTAGCTCCGGAAGAGTTGTGATTTTATTGGTAGGTGCATTAACAACAAAATTTGGCGAGAACAGTTTGAACAATGTTGTAGTATCTTTATTTTGAAATGCTTCTCTCTGGGCATTTTCAAGTTTACGAATTTCTATTTCTGCGGCACTTTGCGCATAAGCCGTAGCAAAAAAGAGCATTGCCAGACAGGCAAACAGTGTTTTCATTTTATATTTTTTTGTTTTAAGCCCAATAGTACGCCAAATCTGTAGGTTTGTTTAAAAACCTTTTACTGAGAGTATTGCATTTGGCAATACTCACGCCAGCTTTAGTTACCGATTAAAATCCGGACTACGCGGGGCGGAGGAATTACTTTTGGATTACGAATTGTTTTGGAGATTGATTTAATTTGAAGTGATTGATGTTTTAGATCGTAAATGCAAATCAGGAGAACATAACACTAATCCTTTACAGGCAAAAGGGCATCTTTTATCACTCCTTCTGAAATCATAAGTGTATCCGGTTGAAGCGATGACCATATCTTTCCATCCAGCGTTGCATCAAAATATTTGTCTGTCACCTTAGTGACAGTTAATTTTAGCGTGGAACCGTTTGAAGCTGAATCTTCGTAATCGCCTTGACTACCATAGTTATGATTGTTCCAGAAATACTGAAGCCAGGGAATGTCTAGAACCAACCCTTCCCGCAAGGGATAATCAGCCGTTGAGTCAGATACAAGAAATACCCGCCACTGGAAAAAGTTAAAGCTGTAGTGCCTCCGCGAAGAATCATAGGCTGAATAGGATGCATTGAACGCATAATCGGAATAGCTGATGTGATCGTTATTGGAAATAAAATTTACGGAAGTTATGGGATCAGTGGGATGATAATATGTCCAGCTATCCGAGGCTTTTAGTACTTTAAATCCATAAGTTTTATTGGGACAGCTCACTTTGGTTATTTCTACGGCTGCGTAGTCAACAAATCCAGTGTAATAACTAAATACGTTTAAGAAGTTGTCCTCACCCCACGATTCCAGTTTTTGGTATCCCGCCGGAATTTCAAAAGGAATATCTTCTGTCTCTCCTCCCAAAGACTGTACTGTTATAACTCCACTAATCGGATCGTCAATCACATTATTATATTTTATCAATATACTCGGGCGATCCGAAGCAGGACGCAGCGCAAATATTTCGATGGTGATATCACCTTGTTGAATATCATCATTATGAGGGACATCTTTTTTACACGAGGAAATAGTAGTCATAAATCCTGCTAATACAAAAGCGGTTAGGGTGAGATAAGTTTTCATCGAAATTTTCTTAAAGAATGGAAATTTATGTTTGATGTAAAGATAGAAATTTCATTTAAAGTCTTTTCAACTATTCAATTATATTTTAACTATTTCAAATTGAGAAGAATCTTGATTTTTGAATAACCTCCGGCACAAGGAGGCGATTAGCAATCAGAGAACTTTGAAAAGTTTACCGCAAATCGGCTATTACCAATGATGCAATCCCGGAAAGAGGGCCACAGTGCCGCAGCGACTGGATGATGACACGATTTGAATTTGCGGCCTCACACCACAAAAGAAACAGCCACTATCAACTCTCGACACATGAAAATCATCCGGTAGAACTACTCACCGAAAAAGTAACAAAGCAAACACTAAACTCCACCCACAATAATCCTGTGAGAGCGGGTATTGTGTCAGATCCGGAGGACTACCTTCATAGTAGTGCCAGGAATTATTGTGGACTGCCGGGTGTTTTGGAAATTGATTTACTTTGAACGGAAATTAAAATTATTATGCAAATCAGGAGATTTGCGACGCTGCGACGTAGTCGGGAGACTACGCCGAGCGGGGAAAGGAGAGGATGGTGGACATCAAATACGGAAGAAAAAACATCACGTTTTCGAAGTTTCTTCTGACATTAAACCATGTTATACTGAGAAATTCTTCCTGCAAAAGCTTAATTAGTTGCACCAAATTCGTTATCGAGATTTGCGGACGCTGCAACGTAGTCGAGAGACTACGCCGGGCGGCGGGTGTCAATATTATAACTTGATATTTACTTTCACCATCTTCATTTTACTCTTTCTCTTTCTCTTTCTCTTCCTCGTACCGAACATTCACAAAAACACGATGGCACAGGTAAAGCCTATCCTTGTACAAAATAATTTCAGCATAATGTCGCAAAATACGTTTTGGCAATTTTGATAAATCAACATTTAAAATCACCGCCACATCATTCCAAGGTTTTCCACTTCCTTTTATGACTTCTTTTTCTTCTGCGAATTGTACACTTAGAAGATTTCCATCAAACGAAAACTGTACATTCTCTCCTTCCGTTCCTTGTTCAGAAAACTGCTTTAATTTTTTTATTAGTACTTTAAACCAATCATAATCTAATTGCACCGCATATTCCCTTTTTTCCTCTTCCCTTTTTTGTATTAGTGCCAATTCTTTTTTCCAAGGAAGTTCATTCTCCCATTCAAGTCCCGCTTTAACCCAACGCGGCATAAAGTCTAACTTCGCGCCTCTCAAATAATAGGAAATAAATGCTACTCCCTGCTCATAGCTATCCAATTCTACTGGCAACTTGAAATCAAATTCTTGCCATATTCGTTTCCCTACGTAAAAACCGGAAAAATGAAAAAATTCAAAAAGTCCGAAATAGTGGGAGGCATTTATCTTAAAGTTTCCAAAGTCATATTCCCAACGATGTTCTTTATTGGTAAATCCTAGTGAAGATAAAACATCCTCCAGTAATATTTTATGTTCCATTGAAATTGATTTTTGTCGTATCATGGCACACCGCCTAAGGAAAAGTGGTCATCAACTCATGCTGTTGTTTTTTCAGGGGTTTTTCGGTAACCCAATTCAAGAAAAAACACCGGTTACGTTACAACCCGAAGTTTAATCAATGTTGAAATGGCTGAATAAATTACTTGCCACTTTTCGTCCTTTCCCAAATTGGAAGCCAAATAATCTCATGTTTTTTCTGTCACATTGTAATGTTTTCGAAACTATTTTCCAAGTCCTGTCTGCTCAACACAGTGTCGTAACCGCCTATATTCTCGCCTTGATGTTTGTTTATGCCAGTATATACCAAGCTTGCATCCTCATACCGCTTAAACCCGAATACAGCCCCATTCATTTTGGCGGAATTGAAGACATCGAGACTAACCAACAGCTCAAAATCTTTTACCGTCAAACCTGTAACTTTCCTAAAAAGACCCGGTTCAAGTTGTGTAATTACATCTTTCAAAGTATGTTCCCTAAAGTCAGTTAGATACATAAATACAGGTATCCGTGTTGCGAACTTGATTAGCTTGTCCTGAATTTTTTTTCTTAAACTTTTATACTCTTTTTCAGCTTCTGTAAGTTCTCGTTTTTCTTCAATCGTGAGGTGACGGTCATTCGCTTCTTTCTTTGCTTTTTTTACAGCTTCCGATTTGTTGATAATAGTTTCAATATCCTGATTGAGATTTCTAAAGCCCTCGATATTCATTAAAGCTTTCATTGCTTCTTCATTTGCCATCAATCGGGCAAGTGTGTTATTGTCAACATTTACAAGCAAAGCACTTTCCCAACGTCGGGCTAAAAGCGTTGCGGTAGTGCCGCTCATAGCAATATCAAGAATTCCGGCAGCATCAATTTGTTTCATTGAGCTACCGTCATACGCTAATACCGGCAAAAAGTTTATAAACTCGGCAACCTTAGCTTCAGGATTTGTTTCATCCACGTTTAACCGAATACTGTAGTCAGCTATCTGCCGCAAAGCACGGTCAGGTGCAAAATCAAACACGTAACATTCCTCTTTCAAAATCTCTTCTTTGTTAGGTGATTTGCTGTCGGGGTTCTTGATGACCCAAGGTGTTTGCACACGGAAAGCTGCCTGAAAATATGTTTCCGGACTTGACGAATTGCGAAGCATGAAAATTCCTGTCCATGGTTTTACAGAAACGCCGGTGGTCAGTTTACCACAGGATAATGTTATAGTTTTTGATTCCAAAGGATTGTCAGTCATTGCATCCAAAACAGGTTGCAATGCGTGGACACCTATGCCCGCTTGTGTACCCGCTGCTACTACAACTTTATAATCATGATAAAACTTGTTTTGTCGCTGTTTGAGGAGATTTGACATTGCATAGCAGGAAGCGACCGAAGGCAAAAACCAAAATGTATGAGTTAAGACTTTTAGTAAAGGAGCATGTGAAAAGGGAAGTGGTGGTTTTTTAGCACCCATTTTAAGATTCTCAACAGTGCTTTCGCTAAATGAACCCCTTATTAGGTCGAGCCATTTTTGCACTTCGTCTTCATACTTAAAATGAGCTTTATGACCTTCGCCTTCTGCTTTGAAAAAGATGTTTAAATCAAATCCATCAAATTCACCTTGCAATGCAACTTGCCGGATGGATTCAGGTAATTGATAAGTAAGCATCACCATTCTCGGCAGAGAAGCATAAGGGTTGTCTTCGCCTTTCCAATTTTCTTTAGCTCTTTGTTCATCCGAGTATGTCCAATTGAAAATCTGCTCTTCAATAAATTCACCTGATGTAATGGCTCTGAATGGTGTTCCCGATAAGTACAAATAATGGCTGGTAGTTATCGGAATTATTTTCTCTAAATGTTCAACCTTGTCTTCCTCTGCAATCCCTTGCTCTTCTATTTTTTTATAATCTTCAATTTCTTTCTCGGCTTCTATGTCTTTACCGAACAAATCTTTTGCTGTTTCTCTCCATGCTCCAAAATGATATTCGTCGAAAATGATACAATCCCAATTGGTAGCATGAACCCATTCGTTTTTAGCTTTGATGCCCCCCGTGTTGGAATTTCTTCCCAGATAATCCTGAAATGAACCGAAACATACAAGTGGATTTGAAAAATCAATGTTCTGTTCTTCTAAGTCTGTTTCATGCTTAGAATAAAACTGCCAACCCTTGAAATCAACGTGGCCCAGCAGATCTTCTTTCCATGCATCTTCAACGGCTGGTTTGAAAGTGAGCACCAACACTTTTTTCCAACCCATCTTCTTTGCCAATTGATAGCTGGCAAAGGTTTTTCCAAACCGCATTTTAGCGTTCCATAAGAAATGAGGTGTTTTGTCCCGGTTTTCTTTTCTGAAATTTTTGAAGTAGGCCATTGTCTTGTTCACAGCTTGTTCCTGTTCGGGTCGCATACCAAAGGTAAGCACCCTGTTTTCTTCTGTTTTCTCACCTGTTTTTATTTGGTAAATGACACGTCGCAACTCGTTGAGTGTGCATTTAAACCATTCGCCTTCGGGGTTTGGAATTTTCTTTTTTCTAAGAAGCGTGTGAACCTCATGGTCTGTAAAGGAACTGCCATCCCGCTTCATCGCAGATTCTTCAAAAACAATTTTGTATTGAATGGCTGCGGTTCTCAATTGCTCGTGAATGCGAATCTTTGCCGCACGGTCGGTATATCCGATCTTAAGTAAGCCTTTGTGCGTTCCCACTCCAATTAATTCGTAGGCATAAATGGTTGGATTGACCGCGGGGCGAGGCGGGAAGAATTCTTTTCTACTCATTTCAATAAGTTTCGGTTTTCTACTTCCTGCAAAATCTGCATTTGATGAATGGCTATTTTATTCAATCGAATCAAACGTTCGTGCTGCGGCATTTTATCGTTGACGAAGACCGCCTTTTCATCGGTCGCACCAACCGATTTTTGTGGTGATGGTGTAAATGCGTTCAATCCCGCTTCGGCTCTAAACCCATCGAATTCGAGGTGTTTAAACCCGGGATTATATAAGGTTTCCCAAAGTCCAAGGTATTCAAGGGTATTTCGGTTGCGCATCCAATTGGCAATTACAGCACCCGGATCATCGCTTTTAAATTTCGCGATATCCGTCAGCGAAATGAAATCATCATCGCTGATTTTCAAGATCGTTATCTCTTTTTGTAGTACGTTAATTTTTGCCATGTCTGCTCAGATTATCAACAGTTAGTGACGGGAAGGATTGTTTTTTACTCACCGTCATCGATTTCGTACGAGGTAATATCTTTGATCCTTGAATCGATGAATCTCCACTCATCATTTGTAATTCCCCATCTTTCTATTAATCTTTTATCAGTAAAAATACCTTCATACTTCCCTAAATCAGGCACAAACTTAAAATTTTGACGTGTCACGTCCTGGGAGATCACCGTTTGCAACAGAAGAAACCTAACGGTCTTTGTATAGAGATAGGACTTATAAGATTCTACTTCATCTTTTGTAGAGAATGCACCGGCTACAATAAATGATTCTGTACAACACTCTCCCGGTTTTGCAATTCTCGTATTGCCATCATAATAAAAGCCAACAGGTCGAGAAAAATCGGTCTGTCCTGCTATAGGTGCTTTTGGCACCAAAAACTTCCATTTATTAAGCAACTCATTTTCGTCAGAAATATCATCTTTATTTGCGTATTTCAATCCAATACGTTGAATAAACCAACATGGAATACCGGAATTCTTGGGAATATAATTTGTGGGCAATCCAAATGGTTTTCTTGAAGATACGACGGTACTTAAATTTTTGCCTCCGTTTTCGTTCTTTGCTAAAATTTTTCTGATTATCGGAATAGCTTGGCTGTGCCGGATAAATATTGGAAACTCGTTTAAGTCTCTAACAGATTTTACTTGTTCACCATTAATAAAGTTCGTCACCTCACAATTCCCTTTATTATCTCTGTCCCAAAGAAAATAACATATTCCACCAGCGACATCTACACCAGGAAAAACATCGGTAGAATTTTCAAAATCCACAAGTTTTCTAATACGCTTGTCTGCCAACATTTCGGCTCTGAAATCATCCAGCCCTTTACCTCCTGCATACCACCGAGCAGGGATAATCATCGTTAAGTATCGGGGATTTAACTTTTTCGCCTGCTCAATAAAATTATGGTAAATAGGACTTGCACTTCTTCCGTGCCCGGCATCGCTTAACTGGTATGGTGGATTACCAACAATTACATCAAACTTCATATTAAATATCTTTTCGGGTTCGTCTGTGTGAATAAAATTGTATGCATAGGTTTCTAAGGCATCGTCCCGGTCATAAACTTCCTGACTTGCGCCACAATAGATACACTTTCCGCCTTGCCAGGTATGCGACATTCGCTCGTAGCGAATGTTGCCCTGCTCATCGTCAAAGATTTGGCAAATCGAGTATTTGCCGTTTGCAGTTTTAGAACAATACAAACTTCTGCGGGAAAGTAGTGAAGTTAGTTCTGTAATCGCGATGCCATAAACTTGTTTGCTGCAAATGTGATCAATGCGTTGTTGCTTATCAGGGATTTTCTTCTCCAGCCCGTGCATCAAACGTTTTGTGATTTCCCGGAGGAATACGCCGCTCTTGCAAACCGGATCTAAAAATGTTGTGTTTGGATTGCTCCAAAGTTCCGCCGGTAGTAAGTCAAGAATCTCGTTTGCCAGCGAGGGCGGTGTAAACACTTCATCGTTGCTCAGGTTGGCAAGGCAGGAAAGTACATCGGGGTTGTAAATGTCTGAACTTTGATTCATTTGATATAGGGATTGCCTTGATTTTTTTGTTTAAACGATCTGTTGGTCAGTCTCTTAAACTGCAACGATTTCGCACCGAAGTTGATTAATAAACCTACTTCAAGATCGTAGGCTTCCAAATAATTGATCGCTTGAGCTAAATGTACATCCTGTAGTTCAACGATAGCTTTTAGTTCAACTGAAACAACGCCTTCTACTAAAAAGTCAGCTCTTCGTGTGCCAATTTGTTGTTTCTTATAATACACGGCCATTTCATGCTCCCGGGAAAACAGGATGCTTTGCAAGTCCATTTCAATTGCTAACG
>JAFAEW010000107.1 GCA_023423835.1 Bacteroidota bacterium
ATATTCGGATTGGCGAGGGTGGAAACAATAAGAAAGAAAAACAGCAGAATAAACAGGATATCGTTCAATGCTCCCGCATGTAATTCATTGTCTGACTTCATCCTTCTTTTCAGCTTCATGGCAAAAATTTAAAGAATTATCGGGTGGGTTCCTGTAAAATGTCGATGAATTCTGCGCTGGCGATTTCCATCTTGTTTACGGTTTTATTGATCTGCGTATTGAGGAAATTATATCCAACGTATGCGAGTAAACCGATGATCAATCCGGTGGCGGAGGTTACCATTTTCGTGTAGATACCGCCTGCAATGGAAGCCGGTGTAAAATCGCCTGAAGAGTTGATTTCATGGAAAAGTTGCAACATTCCGAATATCGTTCCCAAAAATCCGATCATGGGTGCGATGCCGTAAACGAGTGACAGAACCGAAAGGTTTCGTTCCAATTTATACACCTCAAGATTTCCGATATTTTCCATGCTTTTTTCGATGGCATCAATCGGCTTCCCGATACGCTGAACACCTTTGTCAATAATCCGTGCAACGGGATTGTCGGTGTTTCTTGACAGGTTTCTCGCAGCATGAATGTTTCCGGAATAGATATTATCGCGGATAATGCGCATGAAATTATTATCTACGGCCGATGCTTTTCTAATTGCGATTAGCCGTTCAAAAAACACAAACACCGCCGCGATGAAACAGAGATATAAGGGATACATCAACCATCCCCCTTTTTGCAACAGACTCCACAAATTGAAAGTATCGGCCGCATTCTGAACGGCCATAGCAGTATCCGGCACTTGTAACAACACACCCATAAAAATATATTCGGTTTTCGCTAAAGTATAGCATTAACACAAAACAACGCACATGGGGGCATTAAATTATGATTACAAGTTATTTTTAAGAAAGCTTTTGGACATCTATAGCTAGTGAAGCGTATCGAGAATCGCCTTGAAACTCTCCGTCAGTTCCCGTTGCTCCTTCGTCATCCTCGTTGAATCAATTGGACGGGTTTCGTAGGGGTCGTTTTCGATATCGTAAAACCTGTAGGTTGAATCGTACAGCTTATAATTTGTATTATAGATAAATCTTTTTAATACCTCATTCTTTATCTCTCGTTTTTCATGTTGCTGATTGGGAAGGTAATGACAGAATACCCAATCTCTTGCCGGTGCATTTTTTCTTTGGGCTAGTTGTTTATAAAAACTCTTGCCGTCGAGGGTGCCGTAATCTGAAGGTAGCGGGAGACCGGCTACGTCGGCTATTGTTGGAAGCATATCCGTTAAATCTATAAGATTTTCATTGACCCCCGGTCTGATTTTCCCCTGACAAAAGGCAACCATTGGAACGTGCACACCATATTTATGCGTTTGCATTTTCCCCCCTTGTATCACCTCACCGTTAAAAATGGAATATATTTCATGCGGAGTTCCGTTGTCGCCCAAAAAGAGCACCAGGGTTTTTCCTGAAATACCAATTTCGTTCAGTTTAGCTAATACTTCCCCAATTTTTTTATCCATATAATTAACCATTGACGGGAAAAACCTGGCGTCGCTGCTGTTTTTCTTAGGGTCCCAGGTTGCAAACTCAGGATCATCAGGTGTCGGGGAAAAAGGCAGGTGGCAAAGCGTCATACTATAATAAATGAAAAACGGCTTGTTTCTTCTAACACTTTTCTCCATGTAACTTTTTACAGAATCCGCGAAAATATCGGGACCGTATTTTCCGATTGTACTTCCGAATGGAAGAAACTTTCCATTGGAGAATAGCTCGGGATTCTTATACCTGCCGGTTGTTCTGCCGTCGGAATCACGGATGGATTTGGTTTCATACATGTTGTATAAAATGTATTCATTAAAGCCGAAAGTCCTGACGGCATTATCACCGCCATCCAACTGCCATTTTCCTGCTGCATAGGTGTCGTAACCGGCATCTTGAAGCATATTGGCAATGGTTCGCTGATCAAGTCCCAATTGTCCCCACTTGTCATAGTTTCTAAAATTGTATTTGCCTGTCATTAACATAAATCTTGACGGAGAACACATTGGGGCCGCCTGCGCCTGCGTAAATCGCAATCCACTGTTTGCCAATTGGTCGATGTTGGGCGTTTGGTAGGATTCTCCTCCGTTGACCGTAGGCACTTCATATCCAACATCATCAGCGAGAATCAGAAGGACGTTCGGCTTCTCCTGTTTTCTTCCTAAATTCTCCAGACCGGCGGAGGCGGCATCGATGTCTTTTTCGCTGAAGGTTTTTGAACAGGAATTTAAAATGAGTGAAATACCAATGATAAACAGTAATGCGTGCTCAGGTATGGCACGAAGAATAGTCGGGTTCATAACTACGCTTTTTAAATGGTTTAGAATTAATTTGGGAATACAAAATAATAATTAGCGCTGAAAAAGCAAATTTTTTTATATTTTTTCAGGAAAATTTCCACGAACCGCGTTCAGCTTACTTTAGCGGTTAAATTCATGCTTTTCCAGATGACTAATCCATGTGTCTCCATAACCAGGAAAACTTTTTTCCTTCTGTTTTTTTTAGCGGCGTTTTTTTCGGGACATTCTCAAAGCAATAAGCAACTTATCCACGATCTGCTGGTTTCGATCGCCGAAAAGCAAATTAAAAAAGACAGTTTTTTTTACACCGGAATGTTTCCTTCGTTCAGAGAATGTGGCGGCCTGCCGCACAATTACCAGCCCGACAACAACGTGTTCTTCACGGCCATTACAGCATTCGCCTTACAAAACCTGAAAGACGACCTGGAAGAGAAGGAGAAAGACCTGGCGGAAGAAATGATAAAAAATGCGGCAGCCTCATTTCCCTACTTCCAAAATCCGTCGGGCGAACCGGTTTACGGATTCTGGCCAACCGGCGCTCCCATCATGCCGAATACTTATTATTTCAAATATCTAAAATCGGTTTTTGGACAAGGTGATGATGCTGATGATAGTGTAATTATATTGATGGCGTCTGAAGCAGACAGCAGCAAAGCACATCTCCTGAAATCAAGACTGATTGCAGCCGCAAATAAATCCCGCAAGGGAAGAAATATCATTTCAACCTTCAGGAAGTATAAGGATTATGCGGCTTACAGCACTTATCTGGGACAAAGAATGCCACCGGATTTTGACTTCGCGGTTCAGTGTAACATCATGTACTTCATGTACGAGTTCAAACTTCCTTTTGTAACGGAAGATAGCGCAACGATTCAGTTACTGGGCGAGATGATAAAAAACAGAAATTACATGAAGACGCCTGTTTACATTTCGCCTTATTACGTAAAACCTTCTGTTCTGTTATATCATGCTGCAAGATTGATGGGAAAATTTCATATCCCTGAATTGGAAGTGTACAAACAACAGGTTATAGAGGATATCTATAAGGAATTGAAGATCGCGACGAATATCATGGACGGAATAATATTGAGAACCGCACTGTTGAGATTGGGAGAAAATGCTCCTCCCCTCGATTTCGGAACCCTGCAAAATTTTCAAAACAGTAACCAGCAACAGTTTATCTTTTTCCAGGCAAGACCTGCTTTTTCGTATCCGACTCCATTTAAACAGATATTTCTGCATTGGAGTGCGATAAATTACTTTTTCTATTGCCCTGCCTATAATGAAACGTTATTACTGGAATATTTAGTTACCAAGCGAAACCATAGACGATAATGAAAGGGCTTCCCGGCATCATGGCTGGCCCTGTCCGCCACCGGCTCCATAGATATTTCCCGTGGTATAACTCGCATCATCGGCAGCGAGTTGCACATATATTGAAGCAAGTTCTGCAGGCTGTCCAGGCCTTCCCATCGGTGAGGTGCCCCCAAAATTTTTCACCTTTTCGAACGTTGCACCGCCGCTTATCTGAAGAGGCGTCCAAATTGGACCCGGGGCAACACCGTTTACGCGGATTCCTTTTGAGGCGAATTGCTTTGCAAGGGATTTTACAAAATTCATTGTCGCCGCTTTTGTCTGCGCATAATCATACAGGTCGGGAGAAGGATCGTAAGCCTGTTCAGAAGTTGTAGCAATAATGGCTGCGCCCGGCTTCAGATGAGGAAGTGCCGCTTTTATTATCCAGAACGGAGCATAAATGTTCGTTTTCATCGTTGCGTCAAAGTCTGCGGTAGTAAGATCCAGAATTGACTGACGTGCTTGTTGTCTTCCTGCGTTACTTACAATTATATCCAGCCCGTTCAACTGATTTAAAGCTTCTTCAACCAGCGTTTTACAAAATGCTTCGTCGCGGAGGTCTCCCGGAATGGCCACGACCTTTCTTCCTTCGGCTTTAATCAATTCAATAACTTCCCTTGCATCCGGTTCTTCTGTCGGGAAATAATTTATGGCAACATCCGCACCTTCTCTCGCATAAGCAATTGCCGCAGCGCGTCCCATACCCGAATCACCGCCGGTAATCAAGGCTTTGCGCCCTTTTAGCCTACCCGAACCGCGATAACTTTTTTCACCATGATCGGGTTTCGGTTCCATTTTACCTGCTAATCCCGGCCACGGCTGCTCCTGCTCCTTGAAAGGCGGTTTGGGATATTTGGTAGTTGGATCTTCCAGATTCTTCGCAATTTCAGAACCGCCAGAAGCCTGCACAGCGGAAGCGAATACCGGGCTTGCAACAAGAGAAGTTAATCCTACACCTAAGCCGGTGATAACCCTTCTGCGGGTAACAACATTATTTTCATTCATAAAATTTGATTTTAGCTAATGCAAGTCAACTGCAATGTTTTTCATCAAATTTTGATGCCGTCCGCCGGCGCTGAAATGGTTGACTGTTATTTCGCCTTGTGGGGATATCCTGTAGCAAAATCAGGACTGAGTATACTGTTTATGGTGAAATAACTAAGCTTCTTTCCTGCGGTTCCTGCCATCCTTTTTTTTCGGTGCCGGTTGAGCTTTTGCCCTCGTTTTCTTTTTTTCTTCGCCTTCTTTTTCCGGAAAAGGCACCCATTCGTAGTCGAGCTGCCGCTTATCGAGGTTTGCCGCAATCACTCTGATCGAAACTTTGTCGCCCATTCTGAAGGTTCTTCCACTTCTTCTGCCCACGAGGCTGTATTCTCCTTCGATCAATCTGAAATCGTCGTATTCACTCAGACTCGCAGTTGAAACCATACCTTCGCATTTCTGATCGATCGTTTCCACCCAAAATCCAAACCCAGCGACTCCGCTTACAACGCCTTCGAAAACCTCGCCTAAGAAATTGCCCATGTATTCTACCTGCTTGTACTTATTTCCGGCTCTTTCACTTTCCATGGCCGCCCGTTCCCTCTCGCTGCTGTGCACGCATTTTTCTTCAAGTTTTTTATCCACCTTCGGATGCCCCTTTAAAATTGTTTCCAAAACCCGGTGCACCATAACGTCGGGATATCTTCTTATGGGAGAAGTGAAATGGCAGTAATTTTCGAATCCCAAACCATAGTGCCCGATGTTCTTAGTGGTGTACTGCGCCTTCGCCATTGTGCGGATACCGAGTTGCTCAAGCACATGCTGCTCGGGCTTTCCCTTGGCCGATTCAAGCATCCTATTGAAGCTTGCCGCAATGCTTTCCGGAGAGCTGGTATTGAAGTGATGTCCAAACTTTTTAGCATATTCAATAAAGGGAAGCAATTTTGCTTCATCCGGTGTATCATGAATTCTGTAGGGAAATGGTATCGGCTTGTCTTTAATTTTCACTTCCGAAGCAGCCGTTGCAACGGTTCTGTTGGCAAGTAGCATGAATTCCTCAATTAACTGATGGGCTTCTTTACTTTCTTTCACCACAATTCCTATCGGCCGGCCTTTTTCATCGAGCTTAAACCGCACTTCCACTGACGAAAAATTAATTGCGCCTTTGGAAAACCTTTCCTTCCGGAGATTTTTTGCAATCCTATTCAACAGGAGCAGCACTTTCTCATGCTCATCTTCACCTCCTTCAATTACCTCCTGAACCTGATCATAGCTATAACGCTTGTTGGAATGAATGACCGTTTTTCCTATCCAGTGGTCTTTAACGATCCCCTTTGATGTAATCTTAAACAAAACGGAAAAGGTGAGTTTATCCTCATTGGGCCGCAAAGAACAAAGCTCGTTGGAAATTCTTTCGGGCAGCATTGGATTTACCCGGTCGGGCAGATAAACGGAAGTTGCCCTTTTATAAGCTTCCTCATCCAAAGCCGTATCGGGATGAACATAGTGGCTAACGTCGGCGATATGTACACCGATCTCATACAACTGATTGTTGATTTTTTGAAAGGAGATCGCGTCATCAAAATCCTTGGCGTCCACGGGATCAATCGTAAAAGTCAGTAGTTCCCGGCAATCCTTTCTTGCAGCAATGTCTTCACTGCTGATTCTGTCAGGAAGTCGTTCGCTTTCCTCGATCACATCGTCAGGAAAACTGATGGGAAATCCGTTCTCCAGAAGGATTTCCTTCATTGCAATATCGTTCTGATCTTCAGGATCTAAAATGGAAACCACCTCACCAACCGGCTTTTTATCGTCCTTGCTCCACTGTAAAAGATGGACTACTGCCTTGTCCATATTACCGGCTCCATTCAGTTTGTTGAGTGGAATATAAATATCCGGCATCGGACTATCGGTATCAGGCAACAGAAACGCCACCTTTCCGTTCACCTGAATCGTGCCCGTAAATTCGCTTTGCTTCCGCTGTACCACTTCCGTTATCCTTCCTTCCTTTTTACCGCTCGAAGGATTGGTCTTTATCACCTTTACTTTTACACGATCGCCATTGAGCGCGGTATTCAGATCGTGTGCATACACGAGAATATCACTTTGATTGCCGGGAACAACCACATATCCGTTTCCAGACCGCGTAACGTCGAGCGTTCCGCTGACTTCATACTGGCGATTGCCATTGTTGTTTTTCTTTGACCGTTCTTTGCTCATAATTTATTAAACTACCTTTTTTCCGAACTAAAATTATTGTACCGGATTTTCTGATCCGTCTTTGAAATTGAGAATGAAATTTTTGATGACGGCATGAAATGCATTTTCCATCCCGAACAGAAAATGATGTTTAACCGGCAAAACATACATGGGAACGTCTTTTAATTCCGTGAATTTATGCAATCTTACGGCATCCTTCTCCGTAGTAATCAATCTTTTTTTAGAATGCATAATCGATTCAAACTTCTTCTCCATGTCCCTCAGGTCATCAATTGTGAATATGTGGTGATCGCTGTATGAAAGTTCATAATAAGTGTGCACCTGCGAGGCAATATATTCTTTCAGCGGCTGAGGATTGGCAATTCCGCATACAAGCAAAACCTCTTCTTCTTTCGAGAGCGGTTTCTCCGTATGATCGGTGATCTGATAAGGCAATCCATAGGCAATCGCGGTAAAGAAAATTTGCTGATCCTTATCGGGATTCAATTCTTTGATGATCTCCTTTTTTTTCGTTTCAGAGAGGTCGGGCGGACATTTCGTAACTACGATGATCTGCGCCCGTTTCGCCGAAGTCCGCTCATCGCGAAGGTTTCCCGTAGGAAGAAAAAAATCTCTTGAATAGAGATCATTGTACTGCGTAAGCAACACATTCAACCCTGCGGTGATTTCGCGATGCTGAAACGCATCATCGAGAATTATTACTTCTGTCTCCGGCCGGTCGTGCAATAATTGCGGAATGGCTACAATTCTTTCTTCTCCAACTGCAACGGGAATTTCAGGATATTTGAGGTGAAACTGCATCGGCTCATCGCCAATTTCGAGGGCTGTGGTATCGGCCTTCGCCAATGCATATCCTTTCGTTTTCCGCTTGTAGCCGCGGCTCAGTGTAGCAACCTTAAACTCCTGCGATAATAATTCGATCAGGTATTCTACCATAGGCGATTTTCCCGTTCCTCCAACCGAAAGATTGCCTACGCAGATCAAAGGAAAATTGAAAACCGCAGAGCGAAAAATCTTCTTATCATACAAAAGGTTTCTAAGCCTGATAACAAGCCCATAGATAATTGAAAATGGAAGCAGTAATATTCTAAACGATTTTAAAAACCAGTTATTTAAATTCATAGATCTTTTCCGGCGTTATGCAAAAGTCTAAAGGTACATCAAATAGCGCCTTGTCGTCGATCGATTCGACCGGTTCGAAATAGCTGAAACCGATTTTCAGTGCGTCTTTCCGGCACCGGATAAGGTATTTATCATAGTATCCGCCTCCGAATCCTACACGGTAACCTTTTTTATCGAAACATAAAAGCGGAATAAAGACCAGGTCAATACTTTCCGGTAAAATAATTTTTCCGCCGACCGGCTCCAATATTCCGAAATTTCCGGTAACGAATTCTGTGGAATCATCTATCAACACTGCATTCATCGTTTTCAACTCTGAATTGACTACCGGATATGCAATTTTTAAATCTTCCACGAAATGCGAAAGATAACGGCTGAATAAAAGCGTGTTGGGTTCTTTGTAATTCTCTTTCGGGAAATAGGAGAAAAGGCATCTGAGTTGCTTAAAGGAAAGGTTTTGAAACTGAATCAGTAACAGGTCATCCAATTTTAATTTTTCGGCAACCGTGATCGCCTTCCTTTTGGTCCGGAATATTTCTCTGAGTTCTTTTTTTGTCATAGCTGTCATTGCTCTTCGTTGCCGTTCATGAAGAACGAAAAGACTGTAGAACCGTAATTACGTTGAAAACGAAAACCTTCATAATTTTCGTATCGGTTTCGGGGGGTATGTTCAAGCACGAAAATGCCATCCTTTTCCAAATACTGCTTTTCTATGATAACACGGGGAAGTTCATCGATGGTGGTAAGGACATAAGGAGGGCCGGCAAAAATAAAATCATATTTTCCGTTATCGGATTCAAGAAAACTGAACACCTCCATTTTTAACAAACGACAATTTTCAACCGGGAGCGAAGCAATATTCTTGCGGATGAACGCATACATCTGCGGATCTTTTTCCACGATGGTTAAATCTGCAGCACCACGGGAGGCGAGCTCATAACTGATGCTTCCCGTGCCGCCGAAAATATCGAGGGTCTTAATACCTTCAAAATCGATCCGGTTTTGCAGAATGTTAAACAATCCTTCCTTCGCAATATCGGTAGTGGGCCGTGTGTGCGGCATTTTTGCCGGCGGATGAATTCGTCTTCCTTTCCATTTTCCTGATATAATTCTCATAATTCGCGATAGCTGAAAGTTGAAAAGTAATGGGAAGGATAGTTTCTGAAACCGCTTTCGTCAGGAAAATCCCCTTCCCCCGTTTCAAGTGAAAAATCCGGAAGATATTGATACAACAGATTATATAATGCGGACGAAGTGTCAAGC
>JAFAEW010000035.1 GCA_023423835.1 Bacteroidota bacterium
CACTACAACCGTGGAGATATCAGTACGTCGCATCAACATACGAAGAAGCCGCTTCACCTAAGATCGGAACTTTAATATTCTGGAGGAGTATTTCACTCTATGACAAGACAACGAGGATGTCATGGCGTCCCGATATCTGTTATGATATTTATCGGCAACAGGACTCGGCCCTGGTTACAAATCTTGCCAGAAAGCTGAGATCATACTCCACTTGCGATTCCATTAATAAAGGCGGGGATATTTTGTCTCTCGGTAATTTTATTCTGTTTAATTCTTCCCCTTGCGTGAATTGTGCTTCTTCGTCCAATGTGGATTATTGTCGCAATATTATCCGTTACATTCTTTCGTCTGTTAAACAAACAGACTCGAATGATTTTAATAAGATTTTGAAGCAATTCGTTATTGCAAAAGGAAAGTTCAGAGGTTAATTTTCATAATTTCCGGGAAGAAAAAAATACGGATCGATCGACATGAAGTGATCGATTGATGTAAAAGCTTCTTCAGAATATTCTGCATGCAGAAAAGATTCACCTTGTCTTACATGCCACAGAAACAATTCATGTCCTTCAGAGGAGGTTTCCATTATTTCAGGTAGAATTTCGTGCAACAGGCCATTCCAGCATGCGGCTATTAATTGTTCACCTGAAGGTATTCTTTTATGTCCGTCTTTTTCAATCCCAATACATGCCCGCTTTGAAAACTGATTATTTGTTACGAGTAATACTTCCTGTTGTTTAAAGCTCTTTTTCATATCGTTTGAATTTCTGTTATTTGACTACAAACAAGCGCTACAATTAAATAGATTTCTTCATTTACCCGTTAATTAAACTTAAAATTTCCTGCCAAAAAGTAGCCGGCAGTTATTTCTGCGTAAAAAGAGTACAAACGATCCCCATGTAGCAGGTTTTGTTGCTTTTTATCTCATTTTCAAACAAAAACGTAAAATTTGCCCGAAAATTTTCCATCAGACTAATTCTCTTTAACCTTGTTACATGAAAAGGATTTTTTGGATTTTCCCGGCGTTTCTGTTTTTGGCCTGTAAAAGCAACAATATTCCCGATGTTTCATCGGTTAATGTGCAACTTTCCGTTAAGCGATTTGATAAGGATTTTTTCGCTATTGATACCAATCAGGTTGTTGTAGGACTCGACAAGTTGGAGAAGACTTATCCGGCTTTTCTCAAAGATTATTTATACAACATTCTCGCTCTAACTCCTCCAGTTGACAGTGCTGCACTTCATGTAAAGTCGTTTATTAAAGATTACAGGCCGGTATTTGATACTGCTCAGCGCGTTTTTTCGGACCTGACAAAAACCACCGAGGATATCAAGAAAGGATTTCAGTTCGTAAAATATTATTTTCCTGACTACCGGCTTCCGACGCAGGTGATTACGTTTATAGGACCGCTGGAAGGTTATGCCAACGTTTTGACTTCCGAAGGAATAGCCGTAGGTTTACAGCTCTATCTCGGCAGTCAGTATTCTGTTTACCAGAGCGATTATATTTCGCAGGTGTATCCTGCCTATCAGTCAAGAAGATTTGAACCGGCCTATATACCGGTGAATTGTTTAAAAAACATTATTGATGATCTCTATCCCGGTGCCGGCCCTGATCAGCCACTTATCTATCAGATGATTGAGGAAGGCAAAAAGCTTTATCTGCTCGATCATTTTTTGCCGTACACGGACGACAGCTTAAAAACGGGTTATACTGCCCGGCAATTAAAGGGTTGTTACGAAAATGAAGGAATGATCTGGAACTATTTCCTTCAGAGTCATTTGCTTTACGCTACGGATCCCGCTTTAACCCGTGAATACATGAATGACGGTCCGAAAACGGAGGCGTTGGGAGAAGCGTCGCCCGGATTTATCGGACAGTTTGTAGGATGGCAGATCGTGAAAAAGTACATGCAGCTGTTTCCCGACAAAAAGTTGCCGGACTTGCTCGCTACTTCTGCCAAAGATATTTTTGAGGTCTCAAAATACAAACCCAGGTAGCTTTTATCAGCTTTTATGGATAAAAACCGTATTTACACTACTTTTGCCACCTCAAAAAAGCCTGAGGGCTTTTAAAATAAATCTTAAATAATGACAGAGAAAACAATAGCGGTAGTTGGATTGGGATATGTTGGATTACCTCTTGCTGTGGAATTCGCCAAAAAGTATCATGTTATCGGTTTCGATATTAATCAGAGAAGGGTTGCGGCTCTTTCCAACGGCATGGATTCAACCCTGGAAGTAGACAAGGATACGCTAGTTTCGGTTTTAACCGAAGACAGATCGGCCGACAAAGGATTGTTTCTGAGCAGCGAAGTCACCTCCCTTGCCGCCGCAAACTTTTACGTGGTTACGGTTCCGACGCCCATTGATAAATATAATCGTCCGGACCTTACGCCGCTGTATAAGGCAAGCGAAACGGTTGGAAAAGTGTTGAAGAAAGGCGATATCGTAGTATATGAGTCAACGGTTTATCCGGGAGTTACGGAAGAAGAATGTGTGCCGGTTCTGGAAAAGGTTTCGGGATTGAAATTCAATGTTGATTTTTTTGCGGGATATTCTCCTGAAAGGATCAATCCGGGTGATAAGGAACATACTGTTTCAAAAATCAGGAAGGTAACTTCAGGCTCAACACCCGAAACGGCAAAAATCGTTGATGACCTCTATAAAAGTGTGATTACGGCCGGAACCCACCTCGCTCCTTCCATTAAAGTGGCGGAAGCAGCCAAGGTGATAGAAAATTCGCAAAGGGATATCAACATCGCCTTTGTAAATGAACTGGCAAAGATCTTTAATCTCATTGGCATCGACACTTCGGATGTGCTTGAAGCGGCTGCAACAAAATGGAACTTTCTCCCTTTCAAACCGGGATTAGTGGGCGGCCATTGTATTGGAGTAGATCCGTATTATCTTACACAGAAAGCGCAGGAAGTGGGTTATCATCCTGAAATTATCCTTGCCGGAAGAAGACTAAATGACGGAATGGGATCGTACGTGGCGGATCAGGTAATCAAGCAGATGGTGAAAAACGGTGTAAATGTCAACGATGCAAAAATCCTGATTCTTGGATTTACCTTCAAGGAAAATTGTCCTGACGTCAGAAACACCCGGGTGATCGATATCTATAGGGCGCTTACCGATTATCATGTTAATATTACTGTATATGATCCCTGGGCAAATGGCGCTGAGGTGGAACATGAATACGGGGTAAAAGTAATTTCGGAACTGAATGGTGACGGCCCTTATGACGCGATTATTCTTGCCGTTGCCCATAACGAATTTCTTGAGAAAGATATTAAGCGCCTCGGTCATGAAAGCTCGGTGTTTTTCGATGTGAAGTCCGTTCTCCCAAAGGAATGTGGCGCTATCAGGTTATAATATTGTTAGGTTTAGATGAAAAAAATGGGTTAGCACTGCTAATCCATTTTTTGTGGTACAACTGTGAAAAAATATCTAAACCAATTTTTTCGGAGGCAGGCTAAACGCTATTGCTTCGTGCTCAAAATGTCCTTTGTGGGAAGCATCGCAAAATGGTTTATTGTTTGAAAGACCGCATCTGCAGATTGAGATCACGGTTCTTCCTCCAAGGTCGTATGGATTTCCGTCTTTATCAACTAAAATGAAATCTCCCTCTACTCTTAATGATCCGTTGCTGTTAACTTTTATGGTCGTTGCTGCCATTGCTCTGAATTTTTTTTGCAGCAAATGTAATCTAAAACCTCCTCATTGCCGATCATTGCCCCGAACCCTGAAGGGAGTGACACAACAGGCGATGCCATGAAAAACCCAAGCCGGCACCCTAATAATAAAACATCCTTAAAAGCCCGCTTTTTATGGCCAGGAAGTTTCTCTCATTGGTAAAACCATAATTTCCGAAATAACCGTTTCTTTGGGTTGCGACAACACAAAATGAATGGTGTCGGCCACGTTTTTCGGATCCTGTAAAACGTTTGGATCAACGTCGGGAAAACGTTCTAAAATAAAGGGTGTTTGCATTCCGCCGCAGACAACGGCGGTTACTTTGATGTTGTCTTTTCTCGCTTCGGAATGAAGGGCGTGACTGAACCCGAGCAATCCCCATTTGCTTGCATGGTAGGCGGAAGCATTTGGCCAGGCTCTTTTACTGGCCGTAGAGGCAATATTAATGATGTGTCCGCTGCCCAGATTTTTCATATGTGGATAAACAGCTTTTGAAGTATTAAAAGGTCCACACAGGTTTACGTCAATCACCTGGTGAAACTGGTCGTAAGTTATTTCTTCAATGGAGAGGGTATAATCGATTCCCGCATTATTGATCAGCACATCGATTTGCCCGTGTTTATTTACGATTTTCTCAATTACTTCCTGAACGTTTTTTTCGTCTGCCACATTCATGGCATAGGAGGCTGCATTATAATTTTTTTGCTGGAGTTCGGTTATGGTTTTTTCCAGATTTTTCTCTTTGATGTCCACAGCGACGATGGTTGCGCCGGCTTCGGCCAGTCGAAGACTGATTGCTGCTCCAAGTCCCTGTCCTCCTCCTGTAATAAGAATGACTTTTCCTGATAATTGATTCATTTGTTACTTATATTTTAATTTTTGATGTTGTTGCTAAAACGGAAGTGGGCTGCGGGCACTGTGATACGACCTCTTCAATGGTATTTAACCAATCTTCTTTAAACCGCTCAATGTTGAACTGCTTTCCCGCAAAGGCTTTTGCCCCTTCACCAAGCTGTTTTGCATGGCCGGGATCGTCGAGCAGCCGTTGCATGCAGGCGATCAGTTTTTCTTCATCATTGTAGACATAGCCTGAATATCCGTTTTCGATGGTTGTTGCCATTTCCGTCGTTGCCAATCCCACCACCGGTAATCCGGTCATCATTGCCTCGCAGACAGACAATCCAAGACTGGTGTAACGGATCGGATTGAAAAAGAAGCGGTACCGGGCAGCGAAACGGTTCAGTTCTTCATGTTTTATCTCACCGAGTCCTCCGGCTGCTTCAGATTCCATTCCCACTAGGTCGAGCGGGATTTTTTTTCTGATTCTTTCAAAAACATCGTATCCTAATCTTCTTCCCCTTTTTACGATGCCATTGATCACCACAATTCCCTTTGGAAGTTCGCCGGTGTATGCTGCCGCGGGGTCAACAGTAACGCCGTGTTCAATCACTTTGGTGGGTGTTCTGTTATTATCCCACATCAACCGGTTGAAGAAGGTAACGTGCACCAGCAAGGTGGAAGGATCATCTACAATATGTTTAGTGTCGGTGGGAATTTCTCTTGGCGGATCGTGCTCAAGGTAGATCTTTGGAAGCCGGCGCTGTTCGTCGCTCAATAATTCATATTGATCGTTCAGATAAGCTTTTTTGGATTGAAACAAAATGCAATCGAATTCTGTTTCTTTAATTTTTTCTGCAGGAATGTCGATCACATTTTTTCCCCATGGAAATCCGGGACTTGCACCGCCGTATCCTTCTTCCTTACTGTCTTTTACCGGCAAATAGAATGTGCAATCGGTTTGAGTAAGATAATAGAGGTAGCTGCCGTGAATATGCCAGGTTAAAACCCTTAGACGCCTGTTTCCATTCTTTTCTTTCATATAATTATCCATAATGATGCTGCATTTTCCCTTTTCTTTCTGAGTTGTAGACTTTTACGTCCATTAAAAGTGATTCGATAGTATTAAGCACCTTTTGTACCGAAATATCCTTCACGAAAGAAATGTTGTGATCACATCCGTTCTTTGGTTCATAAGGGTAGGGATCATTTGGGATTTGTCCGCACAGGCTACATTGCATTTGCCATGAGACGAGCGGGCGATGGGTGTCGCAGAAAAGAGGACCCCAGTTGATGAGGTTTGGTGCCCAATAAAAACCGATCGTCGGCGTTTTGAGTGCTCTTGCAAGGTGAATGGGACCGGTGTCGGCGCCGATTACAAGTAAAGCCTGCGCCAACAAAGCCGACAATCCCCCCAATGTGTAAAGGCCGCAACTGTTGATCGCGTCGTTTTTCATCCGGCTGACAATGTGTTGCACCTCGCTCTTGTCTGATTTACTTCCGGTAAAAACAACCTTAAAACCCTGATCAGACAAGGCATCGGCGAGGGGAACAAAATTTTCCAATGGCCACATGCGCCGCAGGTCATTCGCAAACGGGTGCAATACAATGAAATCCTGCTCCCCTAATTGTTGCATCAGTCCTTCAACTTCAGCGCGGTCTGCCGGCAACACCTTTATTTCCGGTTGTAGCGGAAATTCAGTGGCTCCCGCCAATTTTGCCAGCTCGTGGTATTTGAGGATTTCGTTCTGATAATAGAAATATTCCAGATATCTGTCAGGTTTTTCAGTGCCTTCAGATACAAATCCGATCGTTAACCGGGCATCTAATCTTTTTAAGAATGGATTTGCAGCTAACCCTCTTCCCTGCATCGCCACGGCAATATCGAAGGCTTCATCCTGCATTTGGGAAAAGAAGGTTTCGATGAGCGCCGGATCGTCGTTTTCCGTCGAATTAATTCCCTTCATTTTTGGTAAACGGATTACCCGGTCAATAGCTGTTCTTCCCTTTATCAGAAAATCTGCCTGCCAGCCGTTTGAGAGCAGAATCGTTTCTGCGGAAGGATAAGTTTGTTTTAATGATTGTACGGCGGGGAGAATCACCACCAGGTCTCCGATAGCATTTGCTCTTAAAACCGCTATTTTTTTTACGTCTTTAAGTTTATCCATATTTGTTAATCACCCATTGTAAAGAAAAATCAGTGCCCTTTCCGGGAAATGGATTTTAGATACCGATCCGGGTCCTTTCGGAATATTGAGGAAACCTCTCCCCAATTAAAAAAGCCGGTTAAACTTATTTGTCAGTTTCATGTCACTTTTAATCAGTGAGATAAATTGGTTTAGTTTTTCCTTAGGTTGGGGGTATGAAAGTTCGGGATCAGATAAAAGTGAAGAAAACGGCGGTTGCGGGAAAAATTAAGGCGGTGATTTTTGATATGGACGGAACGCTTATCAATAGTACAGAAGCAGATTATTTAGCCTGGGAAAAAATATTTAATGAGTTTGGAGAGTCACTACCTTATGATAAATACGTAAATTACCTCGGAATCAAAAGTTCGGAACTGCTTAAAACCAAATTTCATCTCAGGGGCGAGGAGTTAAGATTAGCCTTGTTAAGAAAACTCGATTACTTTAAACTGATTGTGGAGGAAAACGGAATTGAAACCATTCCCTTTGCCACAGATCTCATTCACCTTTTGGAACAAAAAGGGTTTAGGATTGCCCTGGCCACGAGTGCCAGAAAGAGTAAAATGGAATGGGTTTTGAAATATCTGGAACTGTCTGACCGGTTTGAGGTGATCGTGAGCGGCGATGATGTGCAGGCAGGGAAGCCCGATCCGGCAATTTTTTTAATGGCGGCGAAATTGTTGGAAGTTGATCCGGAAGAATGCCTGGTATTTGAAGACTCGGTATCCGGAATTAAGGCTGCGAACATCGCGGGAATGAAAACGGTGGCGATCACCACTACACAAACGGCAGAGAGGCTGCAAGAAGCAGATATGATTATTGATAGTTTTGATGAATTTGACACTAATTTTTTTAACTCTGAAAATTAAAAAATGACTATGGAAATTACATGTCCTTTTTTTAAGAACGGTGAACCTATTCCCGAAAAGTACACGTGCCTGGGCGAAAACATTAATCCGCCCCTGGATTTTATCGATGTTCCGAAGACAGCGCAAAGTCTGGTATTGATCATTGAGGATATTGATGCAACGCCAAAGCCGTGGACACACTGGTTGATCTTCAACATCCTGCCGTCTGAAAAAGGCATTCAGGAAGGAAGAATACCGAAGTTTGCAATGGAAGGCCTTTCCAATAACCATACATTTGGCTATGAAGGTCCATGTCCCAAATATTTTAACGGAACCCATCATTATCTTTTCAGGCTTATCGCATTAAATACGCGGTTTTATATTTCCGGTGAAGTTGAGCGCGAAGAGCTGGAAGTATTTATGGACGGGCATATCATTGAAGAAGCCGTATTAATGGGTACCTGTACTTCCAAAAAACTGGAGATGGTCAGCTGATTTTAAGGGCGGGATAATACCGGCTTTCTTTTTTCGGAAAGGCGGAAATTACCGACTCAAAAAACTCAATCAGTGCCGGAGCATGATAATCAAAAGTAAACAATTGCCTTTGTTTCCAGACATTTTCCCGTAGGGCCGTAATTAAATCCTTTTGCCTTAACAAACTACCAGCTTCTTCCATACTTGTGAAAACCAATCCAATATTCAGCTGTTTTACAATTGTTTGCGTTGCTACGAGATGATTTTTATTATCCTTTTGCAGCATTGGTAATCCACTCAAGGCAAGGGTTGACATCCGTGCGGGTATATTCAGATCATCCCAATTTGAACGACGGATTTCTTTGAAGTTGGTGCTATCGAAATAGTGCAGCCAGCCGGCATCGTATTTCGAAAACTCTGTTGTCCAGCATTCCTGATCAACGTTGGGATGAATATGCAAGAATCCGGGAGCCAGGCGATTGGTTTTCTCAATCCATTCCTCCCATTGGTTTTGAGTGAAGTCACCATAGAAGTGTAGGTGAACATTTTGTGCTGCCAGCTCAGCCACGTTTTCCGGATGAAGGCCTATCGGTCTTCCCGGAACAACGGTGTGAATAGCACCGTCCCGGGAACTGAGAAGTGGTGATCGCTCTACGTTAAACCAGTCTTTTTTCGGCAAATCCCCATCAAGGATCAGGTCGAGTGAATGCGGCTTTTTTGAAATAAGGTCTTCTAACCACAGTTTCATTTCCTCGCTTACATAGATCCGTCCATCGGCATTGGAATACAACTCAATCATTTCGTTCCAGGTTCCTTTCTCGAGGCAGATAAACGGTCCTTCCTTGAAGTGCCAGATGAATGGAATATGGGTACAAAATCTTTGCACCTCGTGCGCAAAAGGTACGGCCTGCCAGTTCAATAGGCCATACACGATGTCGGGCTGAATCTGCAGGATTTCCTGTTTCCAGTTATCACGGGAAAGGTCTTTTACGTGTCCGAAAGGCAGCGGTCCAACCCAGTTGTACCAATAGGGGTCGTTTATCCACAATCCATAAAGCTGGTGCCCTAGTTCTTCCAGGGCCAGCACGCGGTCTGCATTGTAAGCGAGTTCCCCAACGAGCAGGATTTTCAATCCGTCCTTTTTTGCCGGAGAATCTTTCCTTGTGCGCATTGCCCGGTATCTTGTAATCTCATCGATAAAATTTCCCCTGGTAGAATGGAATCTGAGCGGCTGGGAAATATTGTAATACCGTCGAAACGGATTAATTCCGCCAACCGGTTCCCGCATTATCTTATGCCGCTGATCGGGGTGACTAACCCATTCGCAACTGAGGAAGCCCGAATGGATAAATTTTCCTGAAAGCCTGTTCCAGAACAAGTGGTTCAGGTCGTCTGTCTCCAATTCGTCGCGTTCTATCCATCGTTCCACCGGTTTTTTGTGCAGTACCTGTACGGGTTGAAGCCATTCGTCCATGGCCGCAGCATCGGTAGTGCGATTGTAATTATATCTAAGGGAAGAATAAGCGAGTACGGCATCCGGTTGGGATATCAGCGAATCGTAGAGTGTTTTCAAATGGTTTCCGTAATATACATCATCGGCCGGAAGATAGGCGATCAGGGGCGCAAGGGATTTTTCGAGTCCGAGGTTATAACAATATCCAAGCCCGCGATTGACATCGTTTTTGAAATAGCTGATCCTGTTATCAGAGAGAAACGGTTTAATCTCCTGCTCCACATCATCGGGTGAAGCATCGTTAATGATGATAAGTTCCCATTGATACAACTGCTGATCTAACAATGAATTAAGCGCCCTTCTGATAAACTTATCCTGCTTATACACGGGCATAATAACCGACACCAAAGGTGAAGACATAGTTTATGATTTAAATTTTCAACCATTCAGGAGCATTTACCGTTCTGTCTGGAATTGTTGTAGCCAATTCCTGGTGATAGACACCGCTGGGAACGATACCGCATCCTCCGTATAATTTCATTACCCTTAATTGCGCCAATACATCTTCGCCGCAGTGGCTTTCAGGAAGGTTCTTCCAGAAATCGAAGCCACCGCTATCGATAAGTTTTTGCGTATCGTACATCACGCATCCCCCAATCCATGCGACCTTATAGATATCGGGATTGGAGGCGGTGAGGTGAAACTTTTTGGCGACATGATCAATGTTTGCCGCATTATGAAGCTTGTAGCGTTGCCATTCGTGGCTACCGGGGACAACCGTCTCCGGCCTGACACCCTGCCGCCAGAATTCGATCTGCTGTTCATTTTCCCGGACGTCTTTCTGATAGCTCAGTCCGATCAGCGCCGCGCCCACAAATCCACATTGCTCCCTGTCAATTATCATCTTCATGTTTTGCAACACCCAGGGTTCGAGAATCACGTCATCATCAAGAAAAATACTCAGCCGCGAATGCGACTGCTGCAACAGAAAGTCCCTTTGTTGTGCCATTCCTTTTCGCGGAAGGTTCTGAAGGATTTTTACTGAAACGTCTTTTTTAGCCAGCAGGCGTATCAGCGTTTGAATCCCTTCGTTTTCCTGCGGAAGTACGGTTTCAGATTGATTTGATATGATGACGTCGAAGTTTTCTTCCTTCTGGTAATACAGACTCATGAGCGTTACCGATAGTGCCTGCATCCTGTTGTAAGTAGGAATTAAAACCGAAATTTCTTTGTTCATTTATTGACTGTTTTTGCTAAAAGACTACAACACTGTTAATTGAAATAATCCGTTAGCCGACCCGGGTCTTTGGTAAGCTTCTGTCTTCCGGATAATCTGTCCGGAGGCTCAAAATCCTGTTGATAATTTTTGTGGTATAATGTTCTTCCTGGTAGGGAATAATTTTGATTTCACAATTGATTTTCTTCAACAGTGGCGCTTCCGGAATAGAATCGATTGTATAGGTCCCACCTTTTACAAAAACGTGCGGACTGATGATTTTCAGATACTCGTCCGGGCTGTCTTCATCAAACGAAATAATGAAATCAACGCTTTCGAGTTCGGCCAATACCGCTATCCTCTCCTCAAGGCAGAATATTGGCCGTCCGGAACCTTTTAACCGCCGAACGCTTTGATCTGAATTCACACCCACTATCAGACAATCGCCCTGTTGTTTGGCGGCGTTTAATAAGGAAATATGACCTTTATGAATGATGTCGAAGAATCCGTTTGCAAAAACAATTCTTTTACCTTCTGCCTTCATTGCCTTTACGATTCTTATCAGGTCATTCGTATAGGTAATGTGTTTAGGAACCGAGTTGAAATAATTCTTCAATTCCTGGTTAGAACAACTGACCGTTCCCTGTCGCTGCACCACTACTGCAGCTGCTGCCGCTGCAATTTCTACGGCCGGTTTGCCGCTAAGTCCCACGCTCAGCGATAACGCAAGCGCACTTATAAATGTATCGCCTGCTCCGATCGCGTTTTTGTCGTCTCTTTTCTCACAGGAAAGGATGAATGGCGGGCTGTTTTTCTGAAATAGAATTACGCCGTCTTTATCCAGGGATGCAACTATTTGCTGCGAGCCGGTGGCATTAAAAAGAGCGCGTTCATAGTTGAGAATCTGTTCAACCCGGTTTTCCGCCATCGGCTCAATCTGAAGCAACTGAACGGTTTCTTCATAATTCGGCTTTACAATATCCGGGTTCAGGCAGGAAAACTTTTTAAGATTGCGGCTGTCAACAATCAGCGGGATCCTTTTTTTGGAAAGCAGCTCGCTTATCTTACCGATCGTTTCCTCCGTAAAAATCCCAAAGCCGTAATCGGACAGTATAACGGCATCAATGCCCTCCATCATTGCTTCCAGTTTGCTATTGAACTGAGATTGACATTGTGACGATATCTCCTGTGTACTGCCTTCATCGAGCCGCATGAGTATGTTCGAAGCTGACAGGATTCTCTTCTTGCAGATGGTTGTCCGGTTTTTGTCTTTAAGGGCTCCATCTACACATACCTTCTCTTTCTTCAGGAGCTTTTGCAACTGCCGGCCATTTTCGTCTTTCCCAATAATGGTTAATAGAAGACTTTCTGCTCCGAGTGATGAAATATTTACGGCAGTGTTGGCTGCTCCGCCGCACTGGTATTCTACCGGCCCGGTATTATAAACCATCACCGGCGCCTCGCGGCAGATTTTTTCGGGTGTACTTTCTACGTACACGTCGAGAATTGCATCCCCGACTATCAGAATTTTACGGTATTTAAATTTCTCGATCAGTTCAATCAATTCCTCTTTCTTCATACCTCTCTTCCATTAAATTTTGATACCAAACTTATGGGCCGTTGGAAGTGAAATATGGGACTTTAATCCCCAAAGCAGGAGAGGATTCTATGATTTCATGAGTCGAAGAATCTCGTTTACCAATTCGGTTTTAGTAATCGGAATGCCCATGACCTTATTATAACCCTTCGCATTCACCAGAAATTCATCTCTGATGATTTTGATCAATTGACCGTTATTGATTTCCGGTATCAATACCTGATCGAAATTTTTTAGAATGTCGCCAAGGTTTTTGGGAAATGGTCTCAGGTAGGTTAGATGCGCATGGCTGACCGGATGTCCCGCAGCCTGAAGTTCTTTGACCGCACTTTTTATAGCGCCATAGGTACTTCCCCAGCCAAGAACGAGTAATTTTCCTTTTTCAGGACCGCTATCCAGTTCCTGTAAAGGAATATGGTCTGCAATATTATCAACCTTTTGCTGGCGTACTTTCACCATGTGCTGATGGTTTTCAGGATCATAACTCACATTGCCCGTAATGTCCTGCTTTTCGAGCCCGCCTACCCGATGCTCGAGTCCGGCAGTTCCCGGAACTGCCCATGGACGAACAAGTTTCTCATCCCGCTGGTACGGCATAAATTGGGATTCGTCTTCCGCGAGCTGTTCTTTAAAGTTTACCTCAATTGGCGGGAGGTCTTCTGACTGAGGATATCTCCAGGGTTCGGCCCCATTTGCAATATAACCATCGCTCAGCATGATCACGGGAGTCATGTGCTGAACCGATATTCGAACCGCTTCAAATGCCACCCTGAAGCAGTCGCTTGGCGTTCGGGCGGCAACAATCGGCATCGGACATTCACCGTTTCTTCCGTAATAGGCTTGCAGCAGATCGCTTTGTTCTGTTTTGGTAGGAAGTCCGGTAGAAGGGCCGCCTCTCTGCACGTCGATGATAAGAAGCGGAATTTCGAGCATCACGGCCAGTCCCATCGCTTCTGTTTTCAAAGCCATTCCAGGTCCTGACGTAGTGGTTACGCCAAGATTTCCACCATAGGAAGCACCAATTGCAGAAGTGACTGCCGCAATTTCATCTTCCGCCTGAAAGGTTCGGATACCGAAGTTTTTATGTTTGCTTAGCTCATGTAAAATGTCGGAGGCCGGAGTGATCGGATAGGTTCCGAGGAATATCGAAAGGTTGCTTTTCAGTGAGGCCGCTATCAGTCCGTACGCCAACGCCTGGTTGCCCATAATGCTCCGGTACGAACCGGGAGGCAGTTGCGCTTTTGCCATGGAATAGCGGCTGGTAAAGGTTTCACTTGTTTCACCGAAAAAATATCCTGCCTGTAAAACCTTTATATTGCTTTCCAGAATTTCCGGATTTTTTCCAAATTTTTCTTTGAGAAACTGAATCGTATTGTCTGGCGTGCGGTTATACATCCAATAAAGAAAGCCGAGCACAAACATGTTTTTTGCCCTGTCTTTTTCTTTGGTTCCAAGTCCGGTAAAATCCTTCAGTGCCTCCCTGGTCATTTTTGTAACATCAAGGCGAATCACTTCGTAGTTTTCGAGGGTTCCATCTTCCAAAGGATTAATTCCTTGCGGGTACATAGCAAGGCGAAGATTTTTGATGTCGAATCCATCTTCATTTACGATGATCTTTCCGCCTTTTTTAAGGCTTTTCAGGTTTACTTTTAGGGCCGCCGCATTCATTGCTACCAGCACATCATAGTTATCGCCCGGTGTGTAAATGGGGTCACTTGAAAAATGCAATTGAAATCCGCTTACACCCGGTACCGTTCCTATAGGAGCCCGTATTTCAGCCGGGAAATCCGGAAAAGTGGAAAGATCGATTCCAAGGAGGGCGGTGTTGTTTGTAAACTGGCTTCCGGTTAACTGCATGCCGTCTCCACTATCGCCGGCAAATTTTATTACAACGTCTTTAAGTAGAACTGCTTCTTTATTCATTTCATCAAATTCAGAAAATACTTGCTCAAAAAGCGCTGCAAAGTTAGCACACGGCTTGGTAAGTATTTATTAATATATTAAGAAACATCGCTTCCCGAAACCGGGATCAGCTGCTCCTTTCTGTCCCCTGTCAGCTTCTGAGTGATATGATTAAACCAAAGAGAATTTGTAACGGTATTCTAAGTTACAAAAAGTTCGGGCGTCTCATTTTATACCAACGCCTTTGACTGTTCCACGAAGGCAAATTCCGGGCAGCAGTTGGTGGGATATTCCCGTTCTCCCCGTTATTCGCGATCAAAAACTTAATATTTTATTAGTAGAAATTAAATGGGATCAATAGATTTTATCGGTATTTTTGGAGTTAAAACAAACACTAAAATGGCATTATTAGAATCAAACAATCCTGCATTATCTGAGAAAATTTTCAGAAGGGAATCGGGAGAGATTACCGGCGAAACAATGACGGTCAGGGGAGCCATCAATAAATTCGGATTTTTATTGCTCATGGTGATCGCCGGAGCCGCTTATACCTGGCACTTGTTTGACCAATACAAGTTGCAAACGATGAACACGATGATGTATGTCGGCCTTTTCGGAGGATTGATAACCGCCTTTGTCATCATCTTCAAACCCAAATTGTCGGCCTACCTCGCCCCGGCCTATGGCCTGTTGGAAGGTTTTTTCCTGGGAGCAATATCGGTAACTTTCAATGAGATGTTTAAGGAGACTTATCCGGGTATCATCATTCAGGCAGTAGGGCTCACATTTGGTGTCGCCATCGCGATGTTTCTTCTCTACAATTTTAGAATTATTAAAGTAACCAACAAGTTTCGGTCTATACTGATCAGCGCCACATTAGGCATTGCGATCTTTTATTTCATTACGATTGTTCTCCGTTTGTTCGGGGTAAACGTGGCATTCATGTACGATTCAAGTTTGCTCGGGATCGGCATTTCACTTTTTGTAGTGGCCATAGCTGCGTTGAATCTGTTGTTAGATTTTGATATGATCGAACAAGGTGCGAGACAAGGCGCTCCGAAATTTATGGAATGGTACGGTGCATTCGGACTACTTGTTACCCTGGTTTGGCTTTACCTTGAAATTTTAAAATTGCTGAGTCGCTTTGCGGGTGACAGGAGATAACGAAAAGCGTGAGGTATTCAAAATACTACGGCCGGGCAGTCATAGTCCGGCTTTTTTATGTTAGAACTTAAAGGAAGCAGAGTAGTAAAAATAGTTTTTTCCAAATGAAAGATCTTTGGAATAATCGACCTGGCGGATATATCCCAGTTGCGCAGAAAAAGCTGGCGAGAAAACATATCCCACGCCGGCCTGAAACCGGTTGCGGCTGAAAACGGGATCGATGGTTTTGAAGAAAACTTCATCATAAACCGCGGCAAAAACGGTTCCCTTACTTATTTCCTTTTTATTTAATCCTGCCCTTGCCTGTAAACGATACCGGAAATTTGGTCTGAAGTTTTTGTTGACAACCTGTTCAATCCGAAGCCGGTGCTCAACCGAAACGACGTTGATAGCATGTTTTAACTGCGCCTGTTCCCAAATGCGGTAATCAAAATTTGTTTTTACATTGTCATAATCAGCTCCGCCATTGAAGGTGTTATAGATGCCGTTTCCGAGGCTGAAGGAAAGCGCCGGAGAATGCTGATATGTTACGCCGGCTTTCAATTCATAATAATAAAACTTCCGGAAAAACGATACCGACCGGAGTTCGGTCTCAACAAAAGACGACCATTTTTTGTTGAGGTTAAATTGGAAGGAGTTGCTGTTAAAGGTTCCGGTCGAGGATTGGGCCAGGGATAACCTGCCCGAAAAAAGCAAAATCAGTAGCAGAAGTATATTTCTGCTCAGGTTTTTTGGAGGTTTACACATAAGGCGGGATATCGTGCCGGTGAAAGCTTGCAAGCGTTGTTACACCCCCTCTTACAGTTTGATTAAGCTCTACTTTTAAGACTGCTTCCGGCGGCAGAATAACATCTACCCTACTGCCAAACTTAATAAAGCCCATTTCTTCGCCCTGTTTTACATGTTGGCCGACTTTTAAATAATTTATGATCCTCTTTGCGAGGGCGCCGGCTATTTGTTTAACGAGGATAATGCCGTTCTCGTTTTTGATCACGACGCTGTGCCGCTCATTTTCAGTACTCGATTTCGGATGCCAGGCCACAAGATACTTTCCCTTATGGTATTTGCTGTACAACACCTCGCCATCAATAGGATTGCGATTGACGTGTACGTTGGCCGGACTCATAAAAATGCTTACCTGAATTCTCTTGTCGTGGAAATATTCCGTTTCCTCCACTTCTTCGATTACCACCACTTTCCCGTCTGCCGGACAAACGATATCGTCATGAAGCGCCAGTTCGCGTTTGGGAACCCTGAAGAAGGAAACGATAAAAAGAAAGCCGATGAGTGTGATGAAAAATATGGTAATGGCAAGCCAAAAAACATTTTCACTCAAAAAAGTAAACGAAATAAGATTGATCACTCCAAAACAGAGCGCCGCAATGCCAATTGATTTATATCCTTCTTTATGAATATTCACATCCGCCGGTTTATCGCGCAAATATACATCAGCCCCATCATTTTAAGGAGGGGTCTGGACATTATGCCTCAATCAGTTCAAAGGAAGCATATTTCTCAGCCATTTCATCCAAAACGGAGTAGATCGCTTCCTCTTCAGAAAGGGTTACCAGTTTGCTTCGGAATTCTTTTATATGCGGATATCCTTTCAGATAATTGGTGTAGTGTCTTCTCATTTCGAGCAGTCCCAAACTCGTTCCTTTCCATTCAATGGAATGCCGGATGTGTTTTTTGATAACCGCTATCCGTTCTGCAATAGAAGGCGGAGATAGTTTTTCCCCGGTCGCGAGAAAATGCTTTATCTCTTTGAATATCCATGGATAGCCGATGGCGGCCCGGCCGATCATAATGCCATCCACGCCATAGCGGTTTTTATACTGAAGTGCTTTTTCAGGACTATCTATATCGCCGTTTCCGAAAACCGGAATCCGTATCCTTGGGTTCTCCTTTACCCTTGCTATCGGTTCCCAATCAGCCACGCCTTTATACATCTGCGTTCTGGTTCGACCATGAATGCTGAGCGCTTTTATTCCGATATCCTGCAAACGCTCCGCAACTTCTTCAATGTTGACAGAATCGCAATCCCAGCCAAGTCTCGTTTTTACGGTCACCGGAAGATGGGTGCTTTTAACTACGGATTCTGTAAGTTTTACCATCAGCGGAATGTCTTTCAGGACCGCTGCCCCGGCGCCTTTGCAAACCACCTTTTTCACGGGACATCCAAAATTGATATCGACGAGATCGGGTTCAACTGCTTCCACAATCTTCGCACTCATCGCCATTGCTTCTTCATCACCACCAAAAATTTGAATGCCGATGGGACGTTCATAGTCAAAGATATCGAGCTTCTGACGGCTCTTGATTGCATCGCGGATTAATCCCTCACTGCTAATGAATTCAGTGTACATCAAATCGGCGCCATTTTCCTTGCAAACAGCACGGAAGGGCGGATCGCTTACATCTTCCATGGGAGCGAGCAATAATGGAAAGGCGGGGAGTTGGATATTTCCGATGCGTATCATAACTAAACTTTGCCGATAATTGTGCTTTCTGTAAAAAGATGCGCAAATTTACACCATATTTGAAAGATATGTTTCAACAGCAAAGATTAACGCCTTTATCACAACTGGGGCTTTTGATAGGATTATGTGGATTTGGGATTATTGTAAGTGCGATCATCACCGGGATCTTGGGCCGGCTGTTATTGAATCTTCCCGTTGAGCAGCTTTCGGAAGCGTTAACAAAACCTGAGAATATCAGTTTTTCGAGACTTTTGCAGGTGATTACCACCTTTCTCGTTATGGGATTACCGGCTTTGATTCTTGCGGGTATGTCGTCTTCTAATCCAACAAGGCAACTCGGATTACGCACACCTGCAAATTTATTGCAGGCAATATTGGTGATCTTTATGGTGGCTGCCGGATTTTTGGTAAGTGGATCATTGATAGAAATTACCGAGCTCATTCCGATTCCGGCAACAGCCGCTAATTATTTCCGTCAACTGGAAGATCAGTACAATAAGGCGGTAATGTCAATCGGCGCCATGAATTCGTTCGCGGATTACCTTTTTTCGCTGTTTATACTGGCCATCGTTCCCGCTATTTTTGAAGAACTTCTGTTTAGAGGTTGCCTGCAGCGGATATTGATCACAATCACCAAAAATGCTGCATTGGGCATTATCATCGCTTCCGTGGTTTTCAGTGCAATCCATATATCCTACTATGGTTTTCTGCCGCGGCTTTTTTTGGGCGTTATGCTCGGATATATTTTTTATCTCAGCAAAAATATCTGGTTGAGTATCTGGGCGCATTTTCTCAACAATGCATATACCCTAACCGTTATGTATTCAATGAGCAGGCAAGGAAAAGTAAGCGTGGAAGCTGCTGAGGACAGTTTTCCCTGGTATTACTTCTTTCTCGGCGCTTTGCTGATTGTTTTGTTATTGTTATCTTTCAAAAAGAGCAGCGATGTGTTATTGGCCCGCAGGGGGTACGAACCGGAAAACAATTGATCATGGAATGGTTTAAATTATACACGACAAGGAATTATGTAGAAGCCGATATTATTAAGGGGATGTTGGAGGAAAACAACATACAGGTATTTGTACTGAATAAGATGGATAGCAGTTATCTTAATTTTGGGGAAATCGAAATTTACGTTCCCGATCATCTGAAGGAAACGGCCCGGCAACTGATGTCGGATTCCCTAAAAAACTAAATTATAAACAGGAAAGAACTGTAAGAGTTTTTTTCAATCCGTTGATCTATGGCTTTTAATGCTCAAGCTTTTAAAACACGAACGATATCGGCAATCATCTTTGCGGCGGTCATGCTGCTTGGATTGTTATGGAATAAATGGAGCTTTTTTATATTATTCTCGATCATCCATTTCGGATGCTGGTTGGAATATCAAAAAATCATCGGCCGGATCGATCCGGGCTATCACGACATCAATCCTTTTCACAAGTACGGGATAATCGTATTGGGGTGGGGTTTTATGATGTTTTTGTCGGATAATATGGTGTTGGTTCCCGGCGTCAGCCTTTCTGAAGTTGGATGGGGATTGATGTTGTTGCTGGTAATCACGCTTCCAGTTGTGGAGATCTTGTCGAAATATCCGTTCCGGCTGAAGAACTTCTTTTTCTCAATGTTGGGATTGTTGTATATCTCACTCCCTCTCGCATTGATGGTAAACCTTCGCACAGAGGCAATTGTAAATCCCGGCCGACTCTTTGACTTCGATCTTGGTTGGATAGTTCCTGTTATCCTTATCTCTTCCATCTGGATCAATGATACGATGGCTTATATTGTAGGATCTTTCATTGGCAAAACACCCTTTTCCTCCATTTCTCCCAAAAAAACCTGGGAAGGTACGATCGGCGGGGCGGTGCTGGCCGTTGCAACTGTTAGTCTTGTTGGTTATTTTGTGTTTGGAATTCCGGATATCGCATCGCTTATCGCTATTTCACTGATCGCGGCGGTAATGGGTACCCTTGGTGATCTCCTGGAAAGTAAATTGAAACGAATGGCGCTCTTAAAAGACAGCGGAAATATAATGCCGGGTCACGGTGGAATGCTCGATCGCTTTGATTCATTGTTGATAGCGATTCCGTTTGTGTGGCTTTACTTCCAGCTCATCATGTAAATCAATTTCGGCTTTGCCATGAAATGTTTTATCTTCATAACAAAAATTTGACATGGATAACTGGTTACCCACATTAATTACCGATACTCCTCAACAAGGATTTGAATTAGCGATTACCCTTTCACGGCGAGGCGTAAAATACACCCAACCGGATACAGAAGTTCTAAAAAAATTGAGAGCGCAATATGCAAATGATCCGGAAGGATTAACGGCAGCTTCTCAGGTAATAGCGATAAACTTTCAGACGATTGCAGCGGCCAACAACTATTGGCGGGATAGGCAGGCAACAATATAAAAAGGCAAAAGGGAAATCATCGCAAAAGTAAAACCGTTCCCCTGCTTATTTGCGGCTTATTATCAAAAGAATAACTGATTTGATACACATATTCGCCTGGCTGTTGTTCGTAACCGTTTTTCTTCCCGTTCCACCCGTCATTAATGTTATTTGTTTCAAAAACAAGCTGACCAAGCTTGTTAAAAACGACAAAACGAAAATTTTTCAACTGTACGTCCAAACATTTCGGTTTTACCCTGAAAAGATCGTTCAAACCATCGCTATTCGGTGTAAACGCGGTTGGAATAAAAAATGAACAATCGGTGCATTGCTTGAAGCTGACAATCACTGTATCTCTTTTTTTGCACCCGTATTTGTCCGTTACTTCAGACCAGAATGTTCCGCTATTTCTCACCTGCTGATAAGGAGTGGTACTGCCATCGTTCCATATATATGATTCTATTTCAGCTCCGGTTGTATTTAGAATCACCTAACCAGGTTCGCAGAGTGTGGTGTCATTTCCCAAGGTAAAATCCCCAAGCCTTGTGAACGCTACCGTGAAGGGAATGGTGTTTAAACAGGTATTGTCAGGCAGTGTAATGTTAACCACATTATTACCGGCGTATTCAGGCAAATTTGGCACAGCAAATATCTCCCCCGGTAATCTTCCTATCCAGTTTAGTTTATCGTGAAAAAAGTAAATCAGAATTCCAATAACTACAATGGAAAGCCCTGCAATGATGATCCATTTTCCTGTATCACTGTTCATAACGATAGCCTCCTTTGTTTTCAAACTCAATTTCAGGGCCTAAAAATATTTTTTTGAAAGGTCGAATAATACCTTTCTGGCAGATTCATCGATTATTTTGGAAGTGTCTTTCATAAAATGGCGGTTAAATGCCTGAATCGCGGCGGCTGTATCTCTTGTGTCATATCCAATGATACGAAGCGCTGTAATATTATCGAACTGCTGGGGAACCATCGCGGTGGTATCCGTAAACCAAAGCCCGTAGCCCTTTTGCGCCAACAACTCCCACGGGAAGCTTACATTCGGATCATTTTTTCTGGTTGGAGCAATATCGCCATGGCCAATAAAATTGGCGACCGGAATTTTAAACTGCTCCTTCAGCGATTTCAAAACATGCAATAGACTGTTGATCTGCGCGTCCGGAAAAGATTCAAATCCATTATTATCCAATTCAATTCCAATAGAGGAAGAATTGATGTCTGTATTGATTCCCCATTTTGAAACGCCGGCATGCCACGACCGCAAATAATCATTCAACATATGGTGCACGGTTCCATCCTTACAAATTACATAGTGCGCACTCACCTGCGATTTCGTCATCGTAAATGCTCTCAGTGTGGCATCGCAACTGTTTTGAGCAGTGTGATGAATGATTACATAATTCGGTTTCCGCAGATTGAAATTTGTTGTTCCAATCCAGTAGGGGTTTACTTCGACGGAATCGAGAAGATTATTGGTTGGGATTTCCCGGATGTTCCGGGCAAATTGTTTTGCCTCAGCCTTATACAACCGGTTTGTTTTCGAATATGGATTTGGCGCACATGCATTGAAAATAAAAATCAGCGTCAACAGTGTATAGAAAGTCCTATTATACATAACCGGTTTTATTTCAAATATAGCAATTGCAAATTTCTTTCCTTTCCCTGGCGAGCCGACAATAATTTCTCAGAAGAATGAAGTATTAAATCACAGAATTTGCTGCGATTAATTATTTTGCAGCTTCATATTTTAAAACTGACTGAATCGCCCCCAAAATTTCTGCAAGAATGGAAATACATCAACACAGTCATCACGGAAAGAAGTCATTAAAAGAATATATTTTCGACTTTTTCATGCTCTTTCTCGCAATTTTTTGTGCAACCCTTGCGGAATATTATCTCGAACACCATATTGAAAAGGAAAAAGGCGATCAGTATATAGCATCCTTTTACGAGGATCTGAAAAACGATACCGGACGAATCACCACTATAACCGGGTTCGAGGATGATATCCTCACAGCACTTGAAAACCTGCCTCATTGCTACAGTGTTCTCACGGGCCCATCAACCGGTCAGTCCTGTCTGTTAAACATCATAAAGTATTCAATGGTAAATAAGCATTTTACGAGAACCGAAAGAACGCTGTTACAGCTTTCGAATGCAGGCGGGTACCGCTTATTGCCGAAGGAAGATGCAGACACGATTCTGTCGCTAGAGAAACTGTACACCGACTTTGAGGATTATCAGCAAACTGTTTTTCAGGAGGCGCAGAACAACGTGCGGGCCAGCTTCAACAACCTGGTCAATTTCAAGGCGAATGCGCAAATGTTTGCACCGATTGAAGGAAAACTTATTAACTCAGACAACTTCGATGAGAAGGTAGTGAAAGCGCCGGTCTTGCTGTTTAAGGACAAAGAACATCTCAACAAATATTTTAATGAACTACAATTGTATTACCGGGTAACTTATAACCACCGCAAAATCCTTTTGGATCTGAAGGAACGGCAAACCCGGCTATTGAAATATTTCGAAAATAAATATGATCTGTGATCAGATTCTGTGTCCGGATCTAAGAAATATTCTTTCCGGGAAGCGCCTTTTAAGCTAATAATTCCGGTGAGAAAAAACAACGTTTTTACCTTAAATCTTTTTGCACCCTTGTTTGTGGATAACGTTAATTTTCTCCCGCAAAACTTTTGAATTTGGTGAATAAGCGCACATTTAATGTTTAAATTTCAAAATTCCGGTGCAAAAATTTGCGGTGCGGATGTGGATAAATATAGTTGAAATGAATCACCTTTGCAGTTGTTTTCTACGGCTATATTCGCTCATTCTATTTCACTGAGGGAATGGCGAAAAAATTATTCAGCTTCAAAAACTGATTTCAAAACAAGCTATTACCGCCATTAATTTAAAGATGGATCTTACAAATATCAATAAAGACAGAAAGAACAGGAGAAAGCCTTCTATTGACCTTACTACAATGGTCTACGGAAAGGTTCCACCCCAGGCCAAAGATCTCGAAGAAGCGGTGTTGGGGGCCGTAATGCTTGAGAAAAGCGCATTCGATACGGTAATTGAAATCCTGAAACCTGAGTGTTTTTATGTAGATGCGCATCAGAAGATCTTTTCTGCTTTTCAGCGTCTTTCGCAGAAAAGCATTCCGATCGATATTCTTACCGTAGTTGAAGAATTGAAATTCAGCGAAGAACTGGAGTCGGTTGGGGGACCCTATTTCGTAACCCGGCTCACCAACGCCGTTGTTTCGGTGGCCAATATCGAAGCCCACGCGAGGATTATTCTTCAAAAGTTTGTTCAAAGAGAATTAATACGGATAAGCGGAGAAATCATTGGTCAGGCCTATGAAGAAAGCACCGATGTTTTTGACCTGATGGACACGGCGGAAGACAAAATTTTCCAGATCACCAATAACTTTCTGAAAACCGATTATAAGGAAATGGGGAAGGCATTGATTGAAGCTGTAAACCGGATTGATGAATTGAGAAACAAGAAAGAGGAAATTTCAGGTGTTCCGAGTGGTTTTGGTGTACTGGACAAAATCACCTACGGCTGGCAGCCTACGGATCTTATTATTCTTGCCGCTCGTCCTTCTGTGGGTAAAACCGCTTTTGCATTGAATCTTGCACGCAATGCGGCGCTTCATCCCACGAAACCTACCGCAGTTGGATTCTTCAGCCTTGAAATGAGTGCGGCGCAGCTTGTTCAGAGGATATTGTCAGCCGAAAGTGAGATCATGATGGAAAAGATCGCGCGGGGAAAACTTGAAGAACACGAGTACCAGCAGCTGCAAAAACGGGGCATTGCAAAACTGGAAGAGGCACCCATTTTCATCGACGATTCTGCGGCGCTGAATATATTTGAATTCAGGGCAAAAGCGAGAAGGTTGGTCAATAAACATAAGGTCGGACTGATCATCATCGACTATCTGCAATTGATGAGCGGCAGCAATGACAACCGCCAGGGAAACCGCGAACAGGAAATCAGTACTATTTCCCGAAATCTGAAACAATTGGCGAAGGAACTGAGCGTTCCCATCATTGCGCTGAGCCAGTTGAGCCGCGCCGTAGAAACCAGAAAGGAAAGCAAGATGCCCCAACTAAGCGATCTCCGTGAATCGGGAGCCATAGAGCAGGATGCCGATATGGTAATGTTTATCTACCGGCCCGACTATTACGAAACCTACACCAATGAACAAGGTGAGAGTACAAGAGGTGAAACCCATATTAAAATTGCGAAACATAGAAACGGGGCGCTCGATATTGTAAAACTCCGGGCATTACTCCATATTCAAAAGTTTGAGGAATGGGATGGCGATGGCGGATATAATCCTCCGCCAATGGCCGGAAGCTGGAAACCGATCGGACCTTCTCCTTCCCAGGGCGATGAGGGTGGCAAATTTTTTATTCAGAAAGGCAGCCGTATGAATTCTGGAGAGTTTGACGATGGGTTTGATACGGAGGCTCCTTTTTAAACCGTTCTGCGCATGGAAATCCCTTATTTCTATGAAGAAAATATAATCCAAACAGATAATTTTTTTGAATTATCTTCCGCCACATCCAATCATTGTGTTCGCGTTTTGCGGATGCAGAAAGGCGAAAATATTCTTATCACCGACGGAAAAGGGGGATTGTTTGAGGCCGTCTTCGAGAAGGCAGATAAAAAGCAATCGTTGGTAAAAATCGTTGATTACCAATTAATTCCGGCACCGCGGAAAAAAATTTCGATTGCTATTTCTCCCCTGAAAAATGCGGGAAGGATGGAATGGTTTTTAGAAAAGGCCACGGAGATCGGGATCAAAGAGATTCGCCTCCTTCATTGTGAACGGACGGAAAGAAATTATTTTAAAGCCGATCGTTTTAAAAATATTCTCACCGGCGCCTTAATACAAAGTCGTCAAACCTATCTGCCCGCATTACACGAACCCGAGGATTTTAAAGCGGCAATTGTAGCCGGTGACTATGGCGAAAAGCTTATTGCGCATTGCATGGAGGGAGAAAAAACACGGCTCACCGGTATTGCAGATGAAGCCTCCGTACAAATTCTGATTGGCCCGGAGGGAGATTTTACAGGTGAGGAGATCGAATTTGCACTGCAGAAGGGCTACCAGCCTGTAAGTCTTGGTGAAAACCGTCTTCGAACCGAAACTGCCGGGCTCGTGGCGGCTACATTGCTAATGGTTGGTTAACGGGTATCCGCACAAGCTGCTGGAATCAAAAAAAGGCTACTTCCGTAACCTTTCTTTGAAATTTTATAAAAACCACATTTCATCAATCATTTGGCTTTACCAATCCCAGTTTTGCCTCGAGGCTCAAAGTGGCATGCGGAACTGCAAGCAACCTCGGCTTTTCGATCAGCTTTCCGGTTACACGGCAAATACCATATGTTTTATTTTCAATACGGATTAATGACTTTTCAAGGTGATCAATAAATGTGAGCTGACGACTTGCCATTTGGCTGAGTTGTTCTCTTTCCATACTCATACTGCCGTCTTCCATGGTCATATACCTGTTATCAGCTTCATCTCCACCCATGTCATCCTTTCGGGTAATAAGACCCTGAAGATAGGCCAGTTCTTTCTTCGCTGATTCGAGTTTCTTGTTGATCAGGTTTCTGAATTCATTCAGATCGTTATCGCTGTACCTTACAAGTGGTTCATTCGGCCGCTCTGTTTCCTGTCGTCTTTCCATTGGTGTATATCCCGGCACATAAGGAACGCTCGTCCTCACAGATGTTTTTGGAACCTTTACTTCCTTAGCCGGCTCGTCTTTTATTTTTTGAGTTTTCGAAGAATGATTAATTTCCTTTGATTTTGCTACTGCTTTACCATTAGGCGCCTCTTTCTTTGTCGCCGACGGTTTTGCCGTTTTTGCCGTTTTTTCAGATTTTACAGACTTTGCGGGTTTAACCGGTTGTTCTGTAGCGGCTGCCTTTTTTGAAGCTGCAGTTTTCGCGGTTTTAGACCCTGTATCTTTTTTCTCAGGGGCAGAAACGGGCTTTGCCGCCTTGCCGGTTTTGGCAGCAGCGGTTTTTTTAGCAGAGGCAGGTGCTTTGGAAGAAGCTTTGGTTTCAATTTTTTCCGTTGCCTTCTTCGTCGTTTTCGCTACCGGCTTTACAGCTTCTTTTTCCTTTTTGGAAGTAGCTGCTTTTTTGGGCGTTGGTTTTTTTGTTGGCATAGCTTAAGCGTTTTTATTTACACGCACTTTTAACAAAATATCGTTGACTTCAATATCAGTTCCGTCCTCAATTTCGGGTTTTAGAGAGAGGGAATCTGCCAAAATTTCCGCGCAAATATAGTTTTTATATTTATTAATTGATGCGTTCATGGATTCGTTTTGTTCAATTTCCACCTGAATACGGTCAGTTAGATTAAAATCGCGGTCTTTCCTGATATTTTGGATTCTGTTTATCAGTTCCCGGGCATTTCCTTCATTCTTCAGGTCCTCTGTCAGGGTAATGTCGAGTGCAACTGTCAGCGCGCCTTTTGATGCAACACTCCAACCCGGAATGTCCTCGGCAAAAATCTCTACTTCAGCCAATGACAAGGTGAAAGGTTGCCCGTTCAGATCTATCGTTTTCTCCCCGTCTTTTTCAAGTTGGGAGATCTCTTCCTGAGAAAATTCTGACAAAGCAGTAGTCAACGGTTTCATTTTTGATCCCAACCGGCTACCCAAAATTCTGAAGTTGGGTTTTATCTTTTTATGGATAAAGCTTTCTTCGTCCGAAAGATAATGAATTTCTTTAACATTAACTTCCGACCGGATCAGATCTTCCACTTTTTTAAGCTGTTCCTTCATCTCTTCTGAAGTCACCGGAATTAATACCTTTTGCAAGGGTTGCCTTACTTTTATCTGCACCTTTTTCCGGAGCGACAAAATAAGCGACGAAACTTCCTGTGCCAGCCGCATTCTTTCTTCCAAATCGTCGTCAATAGCGGTGGGATCAGCTACCGGAAAATCTGTATGGTGAACAGATCCTGCCTCCGTTCTTTTGGTTACGCTGTTAAGGTTTTCAAATAAGGCATCACTGAAAAACGGCGCTACCGGCGCAATCAGTTTAACGGTGGTTTCAAGACATTCATAGAGCGTTTGATAAGCAGATATCTTATCTTTTTCATAATCGCCCTTCCAAAACCGCCTTCTGCACAAACGAACATACCAGTTACTCAACTGCTCATCCACAAATTCTTCAATTGCCCTTCCGGCAACAGTTGGCTCATATTCATCCATTGCATTCGTAACGCGTTCAACCAGCGAGTTTAATGTTGATAAGATCCAACGGTCAATTTCGGGCCTTTCAGAAACCGGGATCCGCTCTTCTGAAAAAGAAAACCCGTCAACATTTGCGTAAAGCGCAAAAAACTGGTACATGTTATAGAGCGTTCCGAAAAATTTCCGCTGAACTTCCTGAATGCCTTTAATATCAAACTTCAGATTGTCCCAGGGTGATGCATTGGTGATCAGGTACCATCTTGTGGCATCAGCGCCGTATTTTTTTATTGTATCAAAAGGGTTGACCACGTTGCCAAGCCTTTTGCTCATCTTCATGCCGTTCTTATCGAGCACCAGTCCGTTAGATACACAGGTTTTATAGGCCACGCTGTCAAAAAGCATTACAGCAATTGCATGCAAAGTATAAAACCAGCCTCTTGTCTGATCAACACCTTCGGCAATAAAATCAGCCGGAAAAGCCTTATGCGAGTCTATCGCCTCTTTATTTTCAAACGGGTAATGGAGTTGTGCATAGGGCATCGCGCCGCTGTCAAACCATACATCAATTAAATCAGGCACCCTTTTCATCGGCTGTCCTGAAGCGCTTACCAGCACAATTTCATCCACGAATGGCTTGTGGAGGTCGAGTTCCTTGTCCAGAAATGCTTTATTGGTTTCGCTGCCAAAGGCATCTGTTGCTTTTTTCATTTCTGCCTTCAATTCTGCTATAGATCCGATACAAAGCTCCTCGGTCCGGTCTTCCGTGCGCCAGACCGGCAAGGGTGTTCCCCAGAAACGGCTGCGGCTCAGATTCCAGTCCACCATATTTTCCAGCCAATTGCCAAACCGGCCTTCGCCTGTTGATTTTGGTTTCCAGTTGATCGTTTTATTCAACTCAATCATCCTTTCCTTTGCGGCAGTGGTTTTGATAAACCAGGCATCGAGCGGATAATATAATACCGGCTTATCGGTTCTCCAGCAATGCGGATAACTGTGCTCATACTTTTCTATTCGGAAGGCTTTATTTTCTTTCTTTAAGGCTACGGCAATGTCAACATTTACATCCTCATAATCCGGATCGCTTTTGTAATTCTTGACATATCTGTTGCTAAACGGTCCCAAACCTTCCAAAAATTTCCCTTCCCGGTCGACGAGCGTCAAAATTCCGAGATGGTTTTTCTGTCCAACCTTAAAGTCGTCTGCTCCAAAAGCGGGAGCGGTATGAACGATACCGGTTCCGTCTTCAGTGGTAACAAAATCACCGGTAACCACTTTAAATGGATCGGCATCGGGCGTGATTTCCCGGATTCTTTCCGGAGAGTTTGCTTCAAAAGGCAACAGCTGTTCGTAGCGGAGGCCTGCAATATCTTTTCCTCTGAAGGTTGAAAGTACTCTCCAGGGAACAAGTTTGTCTTCCTCTGAGAAATTGTTGAAGTCGAGACCTTCAGCTTCTGCTTTAAAATATTTCGAGAGCAGCGACTTGGCCAGTACAACGTTTACCGGAATGCGTGTATAGGGATTGAAGGTTTTTACCAGGCAATATTCGATTTCCGGGCCAACCGTTAACCCCAGGTTTGAAGGTAAGGTCCATGGAGTTGTTGTCCATGCGAGAAAATATATGTCCTCATTGCCGGCTGCTTCAAAAAGCTGTTTGCTCCGCTCGTTCCGGATGGCTTTAAACATAACGACGGCGGAAGTGTCTTTCACATTTTTGTAGGTTCCCGGTTGATTGAGTTCGTGCGAGCTCAATCCGGTGCCGGCAGCCGGAGAATAGGGCTGAATGCTCACGCTTTCGTATAACAAGCCTTTTTCATACAATGATTTCAGCAACCACCAGAGGGTTTCGATGTAGTTATTGTCGAAAGTGATGTAGGGCATATTCAAATCCACCCAATATCCCATGATCTGGGTCAACTCGTCCCACTGCGATTTATACCGTAAAACCGCTTCGCGGCATTTTCGATTGTACTCTTCAACGGAGATCGTTTTTCCGATATCTTCTTTTGTGATTCCAAGTTCTTTTTCAACCCCCAATTCTACGGGAAGTCCATGCGTATCCCAGCCGCCCTTTCTTTTTACCTGGAATCCCTGCATCGTCTTATAGCGACAAATAAGATCCTTTAAAGTCCGCGAAATTACATGGTGAATGCCGGGTAGTCCGTTTGCGCTCGGGGGTCCTTCGTAAAATACAAAAGGAGTTGCACCTTCCCGCCGGGAAACACTTTTTTCAAAAGCATGCTCCTGCTGCCATTTATTTAGTATAATCGTTTCAATTTCCGGAAGATCGAGTTTTGAAAACTCTTTATATTTTGCACCCATTAGGCCTTTCCTCGCATTTTGAAGTGTGCAAAGTTACGAAATATAGCTTTCAATTATTATAAGTAAATGTAAATTAAGCGCGGGTTTGAGCGTAAACTACGCCTTTGAAAAATCGCCATTAAGCTTTTTTATCAACTTCAGAAGCGCATCGCCGCCTTCCTTTTTTTCCGCACTCGTAACAAAAAATGCAGGCAGGAACTCCCAGTTTTCGGACAAAGCGGTTTTGAAGGCTTCGATGTTTCTTTTGACGACCCCCGGCTTTTCCTTATCGGTTTTTGTGAAAACGATGGAGAAAGGGATCTGTCGCTCTCCAAGTTTTTCAATAAACGCGAGGTCAATTTTTTGAGGTGGATGACGGCTGTCGATCAATACGAAAAGGTTGAGCAAATTTTGCCGGTTATTCAAATAATCGTCGATCATTTTCTCCCACTCTTTCCTTTGCGTTTGCGAGATTTTAGCGTATCCGTAGCCGGGAAGATCTACAAGATACCAGCTTTTGTTGATCAGGAAATGGTTGATTAGCCGGGTTTTACCGGGATTTGAAGAGGTTTTTGCCAGGTTCTCCCTTCTACACAGCATATTGATGAGAGACGATTTTCCAACATTACTGCGCCCGATAAACGCGTATTCAGGTCGGTCGGGCTTCGGACACTTATCTACCGACGGGCTTGAAACGACATAGGATGCTTCTGTGATCTTCATCCTGCAAAATAACCTAAAAAGACTCAGGAAAAGATTGAATAATTGGTTTACGGGTTCATCATCCTGAACCTTTGAGCAATTGTTTCGGGATCCGCCTGCATTACTTCTTTGCTGAATCCATAGGAAACCTCCGTTTTGCCCTGCTTCAACTGATTGAAGATCGCCTTTATAAAATCGGCCACTTCCGGCTGTCCATCATGAAGTCCCTTGCCCCCGAGATCGGTATTCAGCGCGGGAGGAATGATTTCGATCACCTCAATTCCACGCGGTTTTACCAGGTGACGGAGGGATAAGGTGAAGGAATGCAAAAAAGCTTTAGTGGCACAATATACCGGAACCTTTGCAAGTGCTACAAATGCAAGTCCGGAAGTAACGTTCATGATCGTTTTAAGCGATTTCAGCTTCAGGAACAACGAGATCAGATGCAGGGGTGCAGTCGTATTCGTTTCAATCTCAATTAATGAATCTGAATAGAATTTGTCTGAAAAAATGTCAACGCGGTTTTGAATGCCCGCATTGTTTACCAGGACGTTCAAATCAGGATGATGAGTATTGATCCATTCAAACAGGGCGATTCGTTCGGTTTCCTTCGAAAGGTCACATACTTTAGTAATGACATCAGGATATCTGTCGGTTACCTCTTTCAGTTTGCCGGCTCGTCGTCCACAAATGATTACGGTATTATTTTCCTGCAGAAACCGTTTGGTCAATCCAAGGCCGATTCCGCTTGCACCGCCGGTGATTAATATCTTATTGTTTGATAAATTCATCGTCTTTCTAGTTGGAGTGGTTTGCTGAGGCCTGGCCAGTTCTATCCTTCAGTGATGCCATGTCTATCACAAACCGATATTTCACGTCTCCTTTCAACAGCCGTTCGTAGGCTTCGTTGATTTGATTGATATCAATCATCTCTATGTCAGCCACGATGTTGTGCCTGCCGCAAAAATCCAGCATTTCCTGCGTTTCTGCGATGCCGCCAATCAGCGATCCTGCAAAACTTCTCCGATATGGAATAAGGCTGAAGGCTGCAACCGGTAGCGGCAGTTCGGGCGCTCCAACGAGTGCAAGCGATCCGTCAACCCTTAAGAGGTTGAGATAGGCATTGATGTCGTGTTTTGCAGATACAGCGTCGAGCACAAAGTGTAGTTTGCCGGCATACTGCTGCATTTGGTTTTCATCAGTTGAAAGCACAACTTCATCAGCGCCGAGTCGTTTCGCATCTTCAAATTTCGAAGGGGAGGTAGTAAATACAATCACTTCCGCACCCATCGCTTTTGCAAGTTTAACAGCCATATGACCGAGACCGCCGATGCCTACAATTCCCACCTTTTTTCCCGGACCAACATTCCAGTGTTTCAGGGGCGAATAAGTGGTGATGCCTGCGCAGAGTAAAGGCGCAGTGGCAGCGAGGTCGAGGTTTTCAGGTACGCGCAAGACAAATGCCTCATCCACTACGATGCTTTCGGAATATCCTCCAAAAGTTTGCGTTCCAAGATGTTTGTCGGGAGAGTTGTAGGTTCCCGTATTTCCTTCTTCACAATACTGTTCAAGTCCTTCTTTGCAATACTGGCATTCCCTGCAACTATCAACCATGCAGCCCACTGCTGCAAGATCGCCGACTTTGAATTTCGTAACATGGTTGCCCACGCTCGTAACCCTGCCTACTATTTCGTGGCCTGGCACGCACGGATAAGTCGTGCTATGCCATTCATTTCTTACCGTGTGAAGATCAGAATGACAAACTCCGCAAAATAATATCTCTATTTCTACATCATGCGGCGTGGGATTCCGGCGATTGATGTTTAACTGTTGCAGGTCTTTATCTGCTGCTTCTGTTCCGAACGCTTTTACTTTTTTCGCATTGAGCATTTTTGCTCCCTCTGCGGTTGGTTTTACTGCTTCCATATTGAATGTTTTTCATTTATCCACCGGAGATGTGGATCTGTAAAGTTACGGGAATGACGAGCGAAAATCAGCCAAAATCCAAATGTGTTTTCAGTGAAATGTTTTGAATGGCTGAGGTAAGAACCGGAAATTTGGGTTCCGGAAAATTGATTTTGCCGGTGGTTTTCCGCAAGAAATCGATAATATTTATCCGAATCAGGCGGTTACTTCGTTGAACGGATCTTCGAGCTGGCTCCTCCACTGATGCGAACCGGACAGAATTTCAGTTCCGAATGTTTCAGTCACCCGAAATGTAGAAATATTCTCCACTTCCGACTCTTTTTGCAGTGAAAAAAAGACATCTTCCTGTACCACTTCCGCTTTCAAATTCAACCCCTCCTTTAATTGCAGCAGGAAAAGTAGGGGTTTGGGAAGAATGGTCGATGGAATTTCACCCGTCCATTTTCCCGACTTCACGGTAAAATATTCGTTCAATGATTTCCCGCCTTCGGCGAATTCAAGCTGTCCGGTGTCGTTCCAGAAAACCGCGAGTTTCGAAAAACCGGGAAAAATAATCCGGCAGGGCGTTCCTTCCCTTGCGTCCGCTTTTTGTTGTTTGCAGTTGCAGGACGGATCATAGAGTTCCCGGTACGAACCGTCATAAACCGGTTTCAACCATTGCGTTAGCGGAAACTCAATTGCCCGGCGGTGCCAGAAACGCTTGTCCTCGTATTTCACATAAATTGACCGCACTTTTTGATAAAGTTTGATCACTTTAAATCCGCATTCCGGTGAATCAAAAGAAAAAGTGTCGGTAACCTCGCGGCCGGCCTGAAACTTTATTTCTTGTCCAACTGAAGATTTCAATGAACTTTCAATGGATGCGATTCCTTTTACACCGATTGTGCCGCCGATATTGGTTTCGAAAGCTTCTTTGTCGGTTTTTTCAAATCCGAACCGCTGCGTGAGTTTCAGCTCCCGTTTGTTATTGCACTTCAAGGTAAACGGAGTCGGTTCGATCAGCAACCATTCTTCGGAAATGATAAAATCAAGAATGGTCTTTCGGTTATTCAGTTGAAAGGTTATTTGCTTAGCGGGACGCTTACCTTCAAAAAAATCCATTTCCTCCATAGTGCCGGTTTAATTTCCCACTATTTAGAAATTATTTCTCGAAAACGGAAAAAAATTTTTGAAGCGGGTCCATTTGGTTCTATCCTTTCGGTTGTGTTTGTCAGATCTATCTGATGTAGTCCATGGATTTCTTTATCTGCATATTTTTGGGCAGAAGGAAGGTGTAGTCCCATTAAAAATCCCGGATGGAAATGACCGTTCACCACTCATCATAAAATCATTTTACTTTCAAACCGGGAAAACTATTTTGCCTTCAAAACTCTCTTCACCATGAAAAATTTCTTAGTTGCTGTTTTGATGTTGTCTGCGATCTCTGCCTCAGCACAGAATGATTCTGTTTCCATTAAATCGGTCCTGTTGCAACAATTAAAGTCAACCCATAAGGTGCAGGATTGGTTTGTTCCGGCTTCAAATGCTATCACTGGTCTTACCGCCGATCAGGCCAATTGGAAAGACAGTTCCGAAAACCACTCGATTGCGCAGCTAACCACGCATCTCATTTTTTGGAATAAACAACTGCTTGATCAGTTTTCCGGCATCAAGCCGCCTCCTTTCAGTGGCGATAATAAAGAAACCTTTGCTCCGGTTACCCCTGAAGACTGGAAAGCCACGACCTTAACGTTAGACAGTGTGCTCTCTGCCTGGGAAGCCGCAATTGAAAGGTCGGAGGAGCAGAAATTACAAAAATGGTATTCCACGATTGCAAATATGTCCATCCACAATGCCTATCATACCGGACAAATTATGTACATCCGCAAGATGAAGGGATGGTGGGATGACAGTAAAGGAGTAAAATAGTGAACATTTTGAGTGGAAAGATCAAAAAAATAAGATAAGGCTTCAAAAAAGCGGCTTCGTGGGCAAAAACTTATCTTCGTATTCAATCTGGTTTTAAAACATTCAACTATGCGTTTTCTTGGAAAAATATTGGTAACGGCGGCTGCGGCTATCATTGCGGCCTATGTTCTCCCGGGCGTTCACATAAAGGATAGCTTTACAGCCTTGCTTCTGGCGCTCGTTCTGGCATTCTTAAATGCGATTTTAAAACCAATACTCGTTATTCTCACCATCCCGATTACGGTGCTTACACTCGGCCTTTTCCTGCTTGTCATCAATATCATCATCATCGAAATTGCTGCGCATTTCGTAAATGGCTTTGCAGTGGATAACTGGCTTTGGGCACTGCTTTTCAGCATTCTGCTTGCTGTTGTAAACGGACTTATGGAAAATCTGATTTCAGGGAAAAGGAGGTGAGCCGATGGCCGTCAAGCGGGATGATTGGCTTGTAAGAGCGGAAACCACAAATTTCAGAGTTCTACGGCCGGATCCCAAAACAGCTTTTCAAAATCCTGAACCCGGTCTTCTTTTACCACCACCCCTTCCTGTTCAAGCAGTTCCTGCATTTTTGAAGGTGTGGCAAAATGCATTTTTCCGCTTAATAATCCGATTCTGTTGACAACCCGTTGAGCCGGGACGGGCGGTTCCACTCCAAAGCTGCTTCCCAGGGCCCATCCTACCATTCGTGCAGATCGTCCGGTTCCCAGATAGTTGGCAATGGCGCCATAAGAAGTGACTCTTCCAACCGGAATTAAACGCGTTACGCTCCACACGTCTTCATAAAATGAGTACTGCTTTGCCGCTCCCGCAGGCCTTGGCTTTTCAGTTACAATTTTTTTAGATCTGGCCATGTCTTTCTCTTTCTTCGCGTTTTTTGATGAGGTTACTCCTTGCCGGTTCCCTTACATTTGAATAGTTGTACGGACAATGAAGGCAGCCGTTTCCGCAGCAATATCCTCTTTTCAGGTGATATTTTTCAGTAAACACCAGTAACCCTTTCTCATTGAGATAATAGTCTTCGTTTTCAGGCGCCCTTTGCTGCATATTCCAGTTCCTTTAATATCAAGTCTTTTTCTTCAGCAAGCGTTTCGTCGAGCCTGAATTTCAGATAATGCACTTTTTTGCTTTTGGCAATGTCGAGACTTTCATAATAGGTTTGAATCGAAAGTTCCGGAGACAGGTCCGGGCGTGCATGAATATCTGAAATGTCCTCCATTAATTCCAGTCCGAAAACATCGATCACGTTTTTAGTGAAGCGGTACAGTTGCGGGCTATCCGTTTTGAGATGAATAGCCGATCCCGGCAGCAGGATCCGCTGATACATCCTCAGAAATTTGGGATGGGTAAGCCGCTTTTTGATCTTTGCGGTGCTAAGGTACGGATCGGGAAAAGGCAGCCAGATTTCGGCCACTTCATTTTCTGCGAAATATTCTTTCAGCCGGTCAATTTCGGACCGGACAAAGGCGGCGTTTTTCAATTCGGAAGTTAGCGCGTTTTTGGCTCCGCGCCAGATCCGGTTGCCTTTGATATCAATGCCGATGAAGTTTAAATCCGGATACAATTTTGCCAGCCCGTTCGTATATTCTCCCTTCCCGCAGGCAAGTTCCAGTACAATAGGATTGGAATTATTGAAGAACCGGTGCCAGTTGCCTTTCATATCAACCGGAAACTCAAAGACGTTTTCAAATGATTTGATCTCTTCGAATTTAATCAGCTTTTTCTGTCCCATAAATGTGGAGGAAAAATTAGGAAATATAAGTGATCAGCGAAGCAATTCGCAGGGTTTTAATCCCGTATGTTTTTTGAAGGCTGCGGAAAAATGGGAAATGGAGGAATAGCCGAGCAGGGCAGATACGTCTGTCACGTTTAATCCCTTGTCGTATAAAAGGTACTTTGCATGCTCCATTCGCTGTTGCTGGTAATAATCGAAAATCGTTGTTCCGAAAACCTCCTTGAATCCTTTCTTCAGGTAGCATTCATTGATCGCTACTTTGCGGCTGAGTTCCTTTATGGTAATGGGATCGCCGATTCTTTCCAATAAAATCTCCCTCGCCTTATAGATCCTTTCCTTTCCGAAGTCATCGGCTAAAAACTTGCACACAAATCCTTCTTCCTTTTCGATGACAAGACATTCAAGGCTGTACAATAAAAGCTCGTGCACCTTGGCATTCACCAAAATATTTTCCAGAGCGCCGGAATAGGTGTGGCTGAGAAGTGCATTTAATGTCATTCGCTTCAGCGAACAAATGCTGAAGGTTTTGGTAAATGACTTCGGATGTTTAAAGGCAAGCACTTCATCCTTCTTAGAACTCAGCTTAATGTTGTGCACAAACTGTTGTAAAAAGGAAGTAGCGAACCGGAAGCAAAAGAGATCTACGGTTTCATGTTCACCGCTGCAGTTATTTCCCGGCATCTCGGGGCAGATGGCGCAGCTCTTTTCAAAGCAATATTTATTTCCGGTAATGCAAAACCGAAGTTCGAGATAATTATCTTCCGCTTTTTTTGGACTGTAGTTGTAAACGATCATACCCGTATCGCTGTTGTCCCACAGTTTTTCAGGCAAATAACGACGGATGGAATATTGAACGGATCCCGGAATTTTCTGCTCCTTCAAATAGACAAGGTCGAAGTCAGAAGACAATTCGTCTTGTCTATCCATTCTAAGTATGTCAGGAATGTTTTCCATGCGGGGCAAAGTTAAGCAAATGTCGGTTATGAAGCTGTCAGCAATTGTCATACAAATGAAAAATTAATAATATAAGAAGGGAATTCTCAGCCGGGCAAAACGAATAGTACCCGGATTCATGGCCCCATGTCGCAGCCGCTAATTTTTGTTAACCCGTCTTCAAAACTTAAAAATCGTTCTTAGCGAAGGTCATTTTCATCAAGCTATTTTGCCGTTTGTCATAATCTGTGGAGAAACAAAAATTGGATACTCAACTGATAATCAACGAATTATCATTTTGTCAAATTCATTCCTTTGCCCATTACCTAAAAAAAGAAGGTACTTTGTATTGCATAGTATTAAAAAACGATTTACCTTTGATTTATAAAACAATGCGTCATGAAAGCATCGATTAAAATTTATAAACCGGTTTTGCATCCTCAGGGATTTAAAATCACTAAAAACTTCTGATATGGACATTCAAAACACACAGAGTCAAATGAGGAAAGGCGTACTGGAGTTTTGTATTTTATCCATTATAAAGCAGGGTGAGGTTTATCCGAGTGATATTGTGGAAAAGATGAAAGCTGCAAACCTGCATATTTTGGAAGGAACGCTCTATCCATTACTAACCCGGTTAAAGAATGCGGGTTACTTAAATTACCGCTGGGTTGAAAGCAGCAGCGGTCCTCCGAGAAAATATTTTTTATTAACCGAAAAGGGATTGGAATTTTACGGCGAATTGGAAAGGACCTGGAACGAGTTGGCCGATGCAGTGCATGCCCTCACCAAGATCGAAGAAAAAGACGAATCTCAAAGCCTTAACCAAATAAATGAAGAAAAATGAAAAAGGTAATTAACATCAACTTCCAGGGTCGCGTTGTTCCGATTGAGGAAACTGCCTACGACATATTGAACCAGTATGTTGAAAGCCTGCGCCATTACTTCAAAAACGAAGAAGGAAGAGACGAAATCATAAATGATATAGAAGGCCGGATTGGTGAGCTGTTTGCTGAAACGCTGAAAAAAGGCAGTACCTGTATTACCGATGCAGACGTAAATGCAATCATTGCCAGCATGGGCCGTCCCGAAGATTTTGAGGCCGATGAGGCAAATGTTCAAAGCCAATTGGGAGCGGAAAAAGAAAAAGGAGAGCAAAGCGAATATTCCGAAAGGGAAAAACAGGAATATGCAGGAGCAGAAAGGCCGCACCGCCTGTACCGCGATGAAAATCACAAATTACTGGGAGGTGTTTGTGCCGGAATCGGAAATTATTTCGGCGTTGACCGGCTGATCATAAGAATTTTATTCATCCTTACTGCCGGGGTAACCTTTATTCCATACATCATCCTCTGGATTGCCGTACCAAGCAGTGCATCACAGGTCATCGGATCGACCAGGAAAAGACTGTTCCGCGATCCTGAAAATAAGATCATTGCAGGCGTTTGTGGCGGATTGGGAAATTATTTCGGAGTAAATGCCTGGATCCCAAGGTTACTGTTTCTGATTCCGTTCATTTCATTTGCAACAAACTGGAACCACTGGGGAATGTTTAATTTTCCTTCCTTCTTAAGCTTGTCTTTCAGTCCCGGTTCACTGCTGGTATATGTGATACTATGGCTGATTATTCCCGAGGCGACCACCACTTCTGACCGACTCGAGATGAAAGGGGAAAAGGTAGATCTGAACAGCATTAAGAATACCATACAGCAGGACATGGAAGGCTTTTCGAAGAGAGTGAGCGACTATGGCGATGAACTGGGAAAAAAAGCGAGTGAATTCGGACAGAATTTTTCCAAAAAATCCGGCACTGCAAAAGAAGCAAGAGTAACTGCTGCTCCGGTTAGAAGGGGTACGAGTTTAGGCGATATCATCTTGCTGCTCTTTAAGATCTTTGCCTACTTCATTATCGGATGTGTGTTGTTTGGCGTTATCATCGCGCTGTTTTCAATCGGTATCGCCTTTACAGGATTGCTTCCCCTGAAAGGGTATATACTCGACGACGGATGGCAGACAATATTTGCCTGGGGAACGCTGATCTTATTTATCTGGGTACCGGTGATCGGCATCATTACCTGGATCGTAAGAAGACTGGCGAAAATCAGAAGCAACAGTACGATGATCCGCACCAGCTTTATCGCTCTCTGGTTATTGGGAGTATTCAGCCTGATTGGCCTGATAGCATCGCTGAGAAATGATTTTCAATATCATAACAATCCCGTTGAAGCTACCGTTCCGATCGTCAATCCGGATGTAAGCAAGCTTTTTATCACGTCAAAGTCAGATTTCAGGTATTATTCCAACGATAGCTGGCTGCGAATGGAACCGTTTATTTCTGTGGACCAGGATTCTGTGATCGTAAAAAATATTCATCTTAGGATATTCAAGTCTGAAGATTCGCTCTACCATCTTTCCATGATGAAAACCGCTAATGGACATTCCCGTAGGGAGGCCGATTTAAGAGCCGGCAGGATCGACTATCCTATCAGACAGGAAGATTCAATGTTGGAAATGCCAAAGGGGTTTGCAATTACAAGAGACGACAAGTTCCGCAATCAGAGCATCTACCTTACACTTTATGTGCCCGTAGGTAAAAAGATCGAAATTTCGGATGAACTTGACTGGGGAAATGATTTTCATTTTGAATTTGGATGGGATATGGATACCTGGAGATGGAAAAACGGACAGGGCCGGTTTGAAGGCTATGACTGGGATACCAATGTGGAATATATTATGACTGAAAACGGACTGAAAAGAACACGGCCGGATATGGACAACAACCGCTTCGATGACCGCGACCAATTCAGAAATGAAGACAGTGTTCCAAACAGAGAAAACCTGGTACCCGATTCATCAAAATACAGATACCAGCCCACTGTTGACGAAAGATCCAATGTGAATGTGTATGTGCCACCACCATCAAAGCCGGTCTTAATAAAAGACCTTCATGATGTCACCGGAATATTATTGGGAAGGATAGTGATATAAGCGTTTTTTGGTTAGGGCTAAAAACCCCGGGCGTTCACAGTTTCTGTGTTCGCCCCTTTTTTATCGAATTTTCCGAAGCTAAACAAGCTTGGCGTTCTTTCACCCTGAGCTAATATATTATATCCGCCCCCTGTGTTTTTATTACCAGTTCTTTTTTATCTGAAGCTTCTACCCTTCCCACCACTTTCGCATCAATTTGGAAAGCGTTTGCAATTGCTATCAACTGTGGCGCGGTTTCTTCGTCCGTGAAAATTTCCAAACGGTGCCCCATGTTAAAGACCTGATACATTTCGCGGTCATCTGCTTTGGAATTCTTTTGTATCAAATCGAATATATAAGGAGGAGGGAAAAGATTATCCTTGATCACTCGCATTGGACCCGGAAGGTATTTTAAACATTTCGTTTGTCCGCCTCCACTGCAATGAATTACCCCATAAATATGGTTGAAATGATTTTTCAATATCGGTTGCATTAATGGCGCGTATGTTCTGGTTGGGCTTAACAGCAGTTTCCCGATAGTAGATGTAGTTTCCTCTCCCGGTATTTTCACCTCATCGACTAACCGGTTTTTTCCGATGTACACCACCTCATTACTTAGGTCAGGCTCAAACGTTTCGGGATATTGTTTGGCAAAATATTTTTCCAGTACATCGTGTCTTGCGCTCGTGAGCCCGTTACTACCGATTCCGCTGTTGTACTCGGTTTCGTAGCTTGATTTTCCTGAACTTGAAAAGCCGACGATCACATTTCCGGGAGCAATAAGGTTATTGGTTATCACTTTGTCCTTCGGCCATCTCGCCATCATGGTTCCGTTAACGGCAATGGTTCTTACAACGTCACCTACATCTGCTGTTTCACCGCCCAAATAATGAATGCGGATTCCCAGTGGCGCAAGAACATCAAATAATTCTTTCGTTCCATTAATGATCTTTTCCAAAACGGCTCCTGTAATAACGAGCTTATTGCGATCAATGGTAGAAGAAAACAGAAGATTATCGTAAATTCCTACACAGATCAGGTCATCGAGATTCATGACAACGGCATCCTGTGCAATGCCTTTCCAAACCGAAATATCACCGGTTTCCTTCCAGTATAAATATGCCAGAATGCTTTTTGTACCAGCGCCATCCGCATGCATAAGATTGACGAAGTTGTCATCGTTTCCAATATAATCCGGATACAATTTGCAGAAGGCATACTTATACAAACCGGAATCAAGATTTTTAATTGCGTGATGAACGTCTTCTTTTTGAGCCGAAACCCCTCTTTTTGAATAAAGTGACATTATGGAAATATTGCTTTATTGAAACTATTGCGGTGCAAAAGTACGGAAGCCCCTTGTTTTCAGCGCATTCAAATTTTTTCCCTTTTGCATAGCAAATTATATTTGCGCATGATGAAGGTGCATTACGATTTAAATAAGCTGCCTGTTTTTACAAATCCGGTTATAACCATTGGCACGTTTGACGGCGTTCATTCGGGCCATCAGCAAATAATGGCACAGCTAAAAAAGGAGGCAGCAAAGGTTAATGGAGAAACCGTTATCATCACCTTTCATCCCCATCCCAGGAAAATCGTCTCCGGGCAGCAGGTTTTCATTCTAACCACCCTTCCCGAAAAGATCATCTTGCTCGAAAAATCGGGGATTGATCATTTGATTGTGGTGCCTTTCAATGAGGCGTTTTCACAACAATCAGCGGAGGAATACATTGATCATTTTCTGGTGGATAAGATTCATCCCCATACCATCATCATTGGCTATGATCATAAATTCGGAAAGGGCCGCAGTGGAAACTATCAATTGCTGGAATCCTATGGAGAGAAACGCGGATTTGAGGTGAAGGAGATTCCTGAACACATTCTGAATGAAGTTACTGTAAGCTCTACACAAATCAGAAATGCGCTTCTGAAAAATAATCTCGAGATGGCCAACAAATACCTGGGATATCCCTATTTTTTTGAAGGCGAAGTGGTACATGGCAATAAACTCGGCCGTGAGCTTGGTTATCCTACTGCCAACATTGCGATAACCGAGCCGGAAAAGCTCGTGCCTGCAAACGGCATTTATGCAGTGCAGATAACCATAGAAGGCCAGGAGAAAACCTACGATGGTATGCTGAGTATCGGTATTCGCCCCACTGTTGGTGGAAAACACCGGACCATTGAGGTAAACATTTTTGATTTCGACGAAGATATTTATGGGAAAACATGCCGCGTATTCCTGTATGCTTATCTGAGGGAGGAACTGAAGTTTGACAATCTTTCTGATCTGCAAAATGCGATGCATCTCGACAAGAAAAAGTCGATCGGAATCCTCAGCAAATACCATTGATCCCACGTTAAAAAAATGTGTATTCCGCGGGTAAAAGAACGGGTTAAAAAGGCTTTTCTGTATATTTGCAACTCAACAGTTTTCAAAAAAAATCAGGGTTTGCAACCGATTTTTAATGAAATTTAAAAGCACACTATGAAAAAACTCCTGAAATCATCATTGATGATCCTTGCCCTTTTTGCTGTTTCCCTTCAGTTTTCTTTCATCAACAATTCCGCAAAACCGGCCTCCGTTTCGTTGGAAAAGATGCGTTCGGCCGTAAATGAAAATGCGATGTTGTATGGAATGCTTGGGTTGGAACAACTGCATTTGTCAAAAGCTGCATTTGATTACGCCATAAAAGGTTATGAGCTGCTGCTTTCTTCAGACAAGATTAAAAATGATGATATCATTTCCATCATTGATTTTTCCCTTCCGTCAGATGCGAAGAGGTTGTTTGTAATCGATTTGAAGAATCGGAAATTGTTGTTCAACACCTATGTTTCACACGGAAGAAATTCGGGTCAGAAAAACGCTAAAACCTTTTCGAATCAGCCGGAAAGTTTCAAAAGCAGTCTCGGATTTTATGTTACCTCCGACACCTATAACGGCAAACATGGATATTCATTAAGACTGGAAGGAGAAGAGCCCGGCTTTAATGATAACGCAATGGAAAGAGGCATCGTTATGCATTCGGCCTACTATGTAAACGAAGAGATTGTTAAAAGACAAGGATATGCGGGTCGAAGTCTCGGGTGCCCTGCAGTACCCGAAAACGTGTACAAGCCAATCATTGAAAAAATAAAATCAGGAAGTGTTTTATTTATGTACAGTCCGGATAAATATTACCTTACCCATTCCAGGATTCTCAACCAGGATTTTGAAGCCTGAGAATATATTTTTGATAAAAGAAAAAACGGCCGCGATGGCCGTTTTACATTTGTACAAATCCAACTCTTTGAACGGGGAATAAAGATTTCCCGGGAGTAGAAGAAAACCCGGAACTTTATTTGGTTTCCTTTTCCTTTTTAATCTCTTCGTCATAATCTTCCATATCCTTTTCGTCGGGCATATCTTCAATATTGGAAGATTCTCTCAAATAGGCTTCTCCCTGTTCACCGAAAACCGGCTGAGGAGGAATGCCGGCTTTGTTATTCACCGGAACATTTTCATCCTGCTCGTCGTGTTTTTCATCCGGCTGGTTTAAATTCATTTCCTCTTTTGGAGCCATATTTTTGTTGTTTAAGTTCTGCATTACTTTAAACTTTGGCAGCGTCTCTCAATGCTTTTATTTCATCGTGACTCCTAAGCTGTTCTTCTTTTTGTTTCATTACAATATCACGCAGGTAAGCGGGTAAATCGTCGGATTCCAATGCGTCCTCGTAGGCTTTTTTCATCGCATCTTCTCCTTTTTCACAAGCGGCAAGAATGCTGTAGCGGTCGTCGTCACCGGTGAAGGCGTTTTTAATGTCCATCCATACGCGGTAGAGTTTTCCGCTGGTAGTGGTAGTGTTATCAATATCACCACCCATTACCTGTACTTCTTTTCCCAAAACCATTTTGTACTGACGGCTTTGATCTATACAAGCCTGGAAAATGGAAATTAGGTCGCCCGTATTATCCTTTCCTTCAGCCTCCTTAATGGCGCGTTCGTAACCGTCGATCCTGTCATTGTTCATCTGGATCAAATTATTTACAACCTGTACTGATGCTTCTGAATTTTTCATACCTATTATAATTTTTGAATAGGTAATAAAATATTCATGCCAGAAAATGGCTGCCTGAATTTCAAAGAATCCGGGAAATAAAAAGAGCATGATTTATACCCATGCTCTTCTCTAATTATAAAGACTTATTCCAATAAAATTTTACGGCATCAGTTTCGCCCTGAATTTTCCATTCGTGATCGGCACGGGATTTCCCAGAGTATCGACGGCCGTGCCCGAAAAGATGACCGTCGTTACACCAGTAGGCGCATCGTAGGCAAGATCAAAACTCATTTGATCTGTAGTGCCAAGTTCATCCGACGAATAAATGACTACGGGAAGGTTGTTGAAATTGGAAGCAAAATAAAACCTTATCCCGTCATCTGAGGTGTAGTGACCCGGGGTAATAACTCCGCCGGGGGCAGGAATAGTTATACCCACAATTGAATCTCCGGTGGCAACGGTGGTTCCGGTAAGAAGTAACAGTTGATCGAGTGTTGTTGAATCTTCTGCGAGCACTGCGAGCTGAACCGGACCATTATATTGTCTGTTGGCATCTGAAAAATACCAGGCCGTATCTGACCTGTTAATGCTGTCAAGATTGCCGCCGGGATTTCCGCCCAATCCCGTTCCCGTACTGTCATTTACCAAAACAGAAAATGAACAGAAAGTAGAATCGAATGAAACGGTAAAATCGGTGGTTTTCTGCAGAATCGGCGTTCCTACCGGCTTAAGTTTGATTGTGTTCAACCCGGTTGTATTGAAAAATCCCGAATCGGCAAACATAAATCCATTCTGGTTATCGGTTTTGATAACATAATTTCCTACTGAATCCACCCAAACTTCCATCTGCACGTAGGCAGTATCCGGTCCCGGGGTAACGCCATTGTAAAATGTTCCAACTACCGAATCGGCATAACAGTTCCCGGAAGTGTCGGTCAACCTTCCTTTCGCTACACGATCGTCAACGGGTTGTTCAAAACTGTAATCCTTGCTACAGGCTATTGTAAATACAATCGCCGACACAATAAAAAAAACAGAAAATAGGTTTCTTTTCATAAAAATGCTGATCTAAAGATTCGTTACACAAAGCCTTCCGGAGAAATAACGAACTGTAAAAATAAAAATTGTTTTAATGTTTCCTTTTATGTTGCAGCCCATATTATTCCGGATCAACATTGCCGATCATATTTGCGGGAACCACCCATTCATCAAACTGTTCAGGGGTGAGATAATTTAATTCTACCGCTTTTTCCTTCAATGTTTTTCCTTCTTTGTGTGCCTTTTGAGCAATTTCTGCAGCCTTGTAATATCCTATCTTGGGATTTAACGCGGTAACCAGCATGAGACTGTTTTCAAGATGTTTGCGAATATTTTTTTCAATCGGAACAATTCCTTCCGCACACTTATCATTAAAACTCACGCAGCCATCTCCAAGCAGCCTTGCAGAATGCAGAAAATTAGCGATCATCACCGGTTTGAAAACATTTAGTTCAAATTGTCCGTTTGATCCGCCTACACTTATGGCAACATCATTTCCCATTACCTGAGCAGCAATCATCGTTAAAGCTTCGCATTGGGTTGGATTTACTTTGCCGGGCATGATGGAAGATCCGGGTTCATTATCAGGAATATGAATTTCTCCGATACCGCTTCTGGGGCCGCTGGATAACATTCTGATGTCATTGGCAATTTTCATGAGACTAACGGCTACCATTTTTAAAGCGCCGTGACTTTCCACAATGGCATCATGTGCCGCTAAAGCTTCAAATTTATTTTCGGCAGTTACGAATGGAAGACCGGTGAGATTTGCAATATTTTCTGCCACTTTCTTCGCATAACCTTTAGGCGTATTGATGCCGGTTCCAACAGCGGTACCTCCAAGTGCTAATTCTGCCAAATGCGGAAGGCTGTTTTTGATTGCTCTGATTCCATGTTTTAATTGAGAAGCGTACCCACTGAATTCCTGGCCCAGGCTTAAGGGCGTTGCATCCATAAAATGTGTTCTTCCGATCTTGATGATATGTCTGAATTCACGGCTCTTTTCAGATAGTGTGTGCTGAAGCTTTTCAATACCCGGAAGCGTTGTTTGCATCAGCATTTTGTAAGCCGCAATGTGCATCGCTGTCGGAAATGTGTCGTTTGAAGACTGAGATTTATTGACATCATCGTTTGGATGAAGAAATTTGTCCTTATCGTTCAGGCTGCCGCCACTGATAACGTGGGCACGGTAAGCGATGACCTCATTCACGTTCATGTTACTCTGTGTGCCGCTGCCGGTTTGCCAGATCACAAGTGGAAACTGATCGTCTAATTTTCCTTCCAGAATTTCATCACAAACCTGCGCTATCGCTTCATATTTCTCAAGCGGTAACACGCCGAGCTGATAGTTTGTTAAAGCCGCTGCTTTCTTCAGATACGCAAATGCTTCAATAATAGGTTTCGGCATTTTATCCGTATCCTGTGCGATCTTAAAATTTTCAATACTGCGTTGGGTTTGCGCGCCCCAATAAACATCTGAAGGAACGTTTACTTCCCCCATTGTATCTTTTTCAATCCGGTAAACCATTCTGTTTTTACTGACAAAGTTAACAATTGTAAGCTATAGATATTTTCATTTTGCTACCGTAGCAGGTTGCTCGCACCAAATTGCCGGGTAGATATTATCGGTTGATGTACTGTTTATTGTGCTAATGCCATTAATTATATCTTTACCGCATGCAAGGTCCAATTGGTGTTTTTGATTCGGGTTATGGCGGGCTTACAATCCTGAAAGAGATCGTACAGCAGCTTCCGGATTATGATTATCTGTATTTGGGTGACAATGCGAGGGCACCCTATGGCAATCGTTCTTTTGATACCGTTTATCACTACACCTTAGAGGCCGTAAACTGGTTTTTTCAACAGGGATGTTCGCTCGTAATCCTCGCATGCAACACCGCCTCTGCCAAGGCTTTAAGAACCATACAGCAAAAGGATCTTCCGCGGATCGATCCTCATAAAAGGGTATTGGGAATCATCCGGCCAACGACGGAAATTATCGGAGACCTCTCAAGGAGCGGCTCTGTTGGCATATTGGCAACAAAAGGTACAGTTGAATCGGAAAGCTACCTGACCGAGATCAATAAGTTTTTTCCGGATATTCGCGTCGTACAACATGCTTGTCCGATGTGGGTTCCACTGGTGGAAAACAATGAGTATAACGGCGCCGGAGCAGACTATTTCATTAAAAAGGATTTGAACCAGCTATTGAAAAAGGATGAGCGGATAGATACGATCTTACTGGCGTGTACACATTACCCCTTATTACTTTCGAAAATCAAGGAGTTTACACCGGTCGATATCAGCCTGATTACACAAGGCGCCATCGTTGCAAAGAGTCTGGAGCGTTATCTGAAGCGGCATCCGGAGATCGAGCGCCACATCCTGAAAAATGGCGAACGCAGGTTCTTTACTACCGACTCTGATACTGACTTTAATGCGCACGCCACCATGTTTTATGGAAAAAGGGTTTTGGCCACCCAGATAGAACTGGGATGAGATCTGAATTTAAATTTTTGGATTAAGCCTGTGTCGTCAGATCGAATTGCCTTTAACTGTACCCGGCCTTTTCCAGGTTGACAACACGGTTTTTTCCGCCATCAATTCCAAAACGCCGTTTTCAATACGGAAGTGGTCAACCTTTAACAGGCTTTCTATAAACGCTTTTTCATTGTAACCCGGACAAGCCATTTTGGTGAGCATTATGTCTTTTAGAAAGATCAGGCTGTTTCCCGTTCTGCGAAATTTTCCCCGCATTTGATTGCAACCAGAATTACCTGAAAAGCTGTTATCACCTACGTTAAATCTTAAAACCGGCAAATGTCCTGAAGCGGTGTCGGATGGTAATACAGCTATCAACATCCATTCTCCCTGCAGTGAAGCGGTGTCGATTGAAGATCCATGAAGAGAGTCTCCCACAATTGGCACGGTATCGGAAGCGGTTGAATCCGGTTGAACCTTCTGGGAAACACTATTGGTTTCCTGCGAAGGACACCCCATCATCAAAAAAGAAATAATCGGAATAATGAAAAGTTTCATGATTCGTTTTTCTCCTTAAACTTCAATTTTCTTGCCACCGTTGGATGTTATTGCTTGTCTTCCGTCTCGCTTCCCAATGATTCGAGCGGCTTTGTAGCCGGAGCGGTTAAGATTCTTCCGGTGACATCGTAGCGCGTACCGTGGCAGGGACAGTCCCAGGATCGTTCGGCAATGTTAAAACTAACTTCGCAACCGAGATGCGTACAGTTTGGATTCAATGCGTAGATTTTTCCGTTTTCATCTTTATGAATTGCGATTGTTTTATCTTCAAATTTTACTACGCTGCCTTCTCCCGGAGCAAGGCCGGCCAATTCTTCCAATCTTTCCTTGGGTAAGACGGTTTGAAAAAGTTTTGCCGTAACATCAGCATTTTCCTTTACGAACTCTGCAAATCCGGCAATCGGTTTAATCCGTCCGGGATGAAACAATTTGCGGTATTCGCTTTCTCCATCTACAATCAATTCTTTAAAAATGATGGCGGCTAACGAACCAAAGGTCATTCCGTTTCCACTGAAACCCGTGGCCACATAAATATTTTTTGAAAAGCCCGGAAGCAAACCGATATAGGGTAGTGCGTCTACCGGCTCATAATATTGCGATGACCAGCGGAAGGCTACTTCTTCAACATCGAACCCGGCTTTAATATCGCTTTCGAGCGCCAAAAATGGCTTATTGGTATTGGGTTCGTGCCCGGTTTTATGATCACAACCTCCCGCAATCAAATAGTCCCTGCCATTTACATTTTGGGTACGGTAATAGTGAAAAGGCTGGTCGAGATCATAGATGAGACAATCGGGATAATTTCCTAATTTCAACCTTACTGCCATCGCATAACTCCGGTAGGGCGCCGCTTTTAAATCAAGGATATTAATTCCGGGAGGAATATGGGTTGCATACACCAGATTCTTACATTTGAAAACGCCGTCCGTTGTTTTTACTTCTATAAGATTGTCTTCATTTTCGGCTTCTAACACACGACAGTTTTCGCAGATGGCTCCTCCAAGGTTTTCAAATTCCTTTGCAATGGCATAAATATAATCGACCGGATGAAACTGTGCCTGATCATCTACTTTTATTGCTTTTGTAAATGCGATTGGAGCCGGGATTTGTTTCGCACCTGCTATCTTTAAACCTACTTTTCGGCAGGCGGTTTCAATGTCTTCCAGTTCTTTTTTCTGCTTTTCGTTTTTGGCAATCAGATAGGCCGATTTCCTTTCAAATCCGCAGTGTATCTTGTATTCCAGCACGAGTTTTTCAACGAGTGAAATGGCTTGAGCGGCGCCTTTCGCAACCAACCTCGCATTTTCTTCCCCAAAGTTTTTAATGTAAGTAGTATAAGGATTATCTAAAAGGGTATTAAGATGTGCTGTTGTACCTCCGGTAGTTCCAAAGCCAATATTCCTGGCTTCAATAATCAGACAACTTTTTCCGGCTTTTTGTAATAATAATCCTGTCGTGATTCCGGTAATTCCTCCACCGGCGATAACGACATCGTAGGTTTTTCCCTGATCGGATACATTATTTGGAATATAATTGCTATGGCCTTCCTGCCACAAACTTTTTAATGATCCGTCTCTTTCCATGAGATTGTTTTAATCATGGGATTAAAAAAGTGTGCCGGAATTTTCGTCGATAATGGAGACTGACGAATGTTGGATGGTTTGTAGTGAAAATAAAAAAAGCCATCTTACGACAGCTTTTTTATAGTTTGAATTTTACAACCGCGTTTATCCGGCAGTTTTATTTTCTAACAATTGGAAGAACTGATCGAGTTGTGGTAAGATTACGATCCTTGTTCTTCTGTTTGCCGCTTTTCCTTCCACTGAATCATTTGCAGCAACGGGTAAATATTCACTTCTTCCGGCGGCCGCCATTTTAGCGGGATCGAGGCCGTATTCATTTTGTAAAATGCGTACAACAGAAGTAGCGCGTTTTACACTCAAATCCCAGTTGTCTAATAAAATACCTGCACCACGGAAAGGAACATTGTCGGTATGGCCTTCTACCATAAATTCAATATTCGGCTGATTTTTCAGCACTTTAGCCACTTTTCCAAGTACTTCTTTTGCCCGGGGAGTTACATCGTAGCTTCCGCTTTTGAAAAGAAGTTTGTCGGAAATGTCAACATAAACAACGCCTTTATCCACTTTAATATTGATGTCCTGATCATCGAGGTTCCCGATTGCGCCTTTCAAATTCATCACCAATACCATGTTGAGCGAATCTTTCCTGGCCATCGCAGATTGCAAATCTTTGATGTAAGCATCCTTTGCTCCCAGATTTTCGAGCGATTTTTTTACACTTTCCGCCTGGCTGTTACTCAATACGGACAAGGCTTCGAGCTGATTGAGCATCGTGCTGCTGTTGTTCTTTAAATAATCGTTTTGCTTTTGAAGGTCTGCAAGTTGATTTTTTAAGTAAGAATTATCGGTTGTAAGTGCCGATTTTTTTCCCTGACAATCGTTGAATTCGCCCAGTAGCGTAGAATATTTCTCAGACAGCTCCCGGTTTTTTTGTTCAGATTGCTGAAACTTTTTTTGACTTACGCAAGAAAAAAGCAGAATGGGCATGGATCCCAAAAGTAAAAATTGCCTGATTTTCATGAAAATTGATTTTAATACTAAAATGGTTTTGGTATGGGCAAATGTAATTTAGAAAGCAGATAAACAATAGTACAGATTGTTAAAGATCATAAAAGCAGCTTAAGCTTTGATTGAAATATTCTTAAATCCGGCTTATAAATTGATCCGCATCTGGTTCTTCCATGACCGGCGGCAAAATTAGGTGGTTGTGGCTTTAAATTATTATCTTTTGTAATGGAAGCAATTTTTTCGCATTTTTGCAGGAAAGCAGCCTGGATTTTATATGAAGCAAAAGCTGTATCATCAATTGACGGAAAATAAGGAGGCGGGCCGCAAATCGTTTTCGGTTTTAATTGATCCTGATAAGGTCACCGATCCGAAAATTTTGGATAATATCCTTTCTTTATCGATCGAAGCCGGCGTGGATTATTTTTTTGTGGGTGGAAGTCTCGTAATCTCCAACAATCTTGATGAATGTATCCGTCATTTAAAACAGCACAGCAATATCCCTGTTTTATTATTTCCCGGCGCTCCTTCTCAAGTAAGTAAGTATGCCGATGCCTTGCTTTATCTTTCCCTGATTTCAGGAAGAAATCCTGAATTGTTGATCGGGCAACATGTCATCAGCGCACCAGCCGTTAAGCAGAGTGGTCTTGAGATCATTCCAACCGGATATATGGTAATCGATGGTGGCGCTCCTACTACCGTTTCCTATATTTCTAATGCCTCCCCAATGCCGGCCGATAAAAATGAAATTGCAATGTGTACGGC
>JAFAEW010000060.1 GCA_023423835.1 Bacteroidota bacterium
TTTCTGCTCCAGAACTCATCGGGATAATTATCTTCCAATTCGCCCGGAAATTCCTTTTCTATCAACTGCCCGATTAATTCCAGCTGATCATTTGTTAGTGTTTGCTCAAGGTAAGGAAACAATTCCCGTTCTTCATACCGTACATGATCGTCCACTTTATTCGCCAATTGTTCGAGCAAGGGCAACAAACTTTTTCCCGTCACGTCGTTTACCTGTTGTACCAATTGCAAGATTTGAATATGTTCGTCCAAAGCGCGGTTTACCATCTCGTCTTTCACCGGCATAAACAGGGTTCTCTCTTCTTCTGCAAAATGAGGTAGCATGTGTTGGCTTGCGAAATAGGAAACGTAAGCTTTCATCCTTTCCGGATCAACTCCTTTTTTTAATCCCATCCTTATCTTCCAGCAAAACAACAAGCTTCCATGATGTTCCTGTGATATTTTTACAATGTTTTTATTCCGCTTGATCGGTTTGCTCATTCAGATTGCAGTTTTTTCTCAAGATAGTGTTTTAATACCACTGCTTGATTATGTTCTTCATCTTTTGCGCTGTACACCAGTGTTACTTTCTTGTGCTTTTTCACGAGATCTAATAGTTCATCCGCGGCAACATTGGTTTTCAATTCATCCAAGTATTTTTTCTGAAAATCCTTCCATTTCTCCGGGTCATGGCTGAACCATTTCCGCAATTCAGTTGAAGGTGCAGCTTCTTTAATCCATTCACTTACTTCCGCTTCTGCTTTCTTCACTCCTCTCGGCCAGATACGGTCCACGAGGATGCGATGACCGTCGGCTTTATCAGCGGGTTGATAAGCGCGTTTGATATGAATCTCAATTTGCATTGCTAATTCGCATTTACTCAAAGTTAGTGTTAATACCAATCATTTCTAATCGTAAAATATTGTCTGTTCGTTCCAACCTCTATTTCTTATACCACAATCTTAATATTGTGGGCAAGACAATCAGCAGTAGTGGAAGGGCAATGACAAAACCACCAATAACTGCAATTGCCAACGGCTGATGTAATTGAGCTCCGGCACCGATTCCCAATGCAAGCGGCATTAAAGCGATTATTGCTCCAAGAGCAGTCATCAGTTTTGGCCGAAGGCGAGTTGAGATCGCATAAACCACCGCTTCATCAACATTATCTTGCTGCAACGTTTCTTTGAATTGCAGGAAGGTGAATATCGAATTTTCTCCAATTATTCCTACTATCATGATGAGCCCGGTGTAGCTACCCACATTCAGCGGGGTGCCGGTGATGAATAGAGCAAGATAACTGCCCGAAATACCTAATACAGCGATAACCAAAATAGTAATTGCCGGTTTGATATCTCTGAATAAAAATAAGATCACTCCAAAAACAAGTACGCTCGAGGAAATCAGAATCATTAGCAGTTGCGAGAATGATTGTTGCTGTTGGGCATAATCACCGCCATATTCAATGGTATAGCCCGGAGGAAGATGAATGTGGCTTTGCACCTGTGTCTTAATGTCTTTCACCGTGCTTCCAAGATCCCTATTCTCCAAACGGGAAGTGACAATGCCCATCGTCTGAAGATTTTCCCTATCTATTTCTGCAGCACCGGGAACCAGCTTCACAGACGCCAATTCCCTAAGGGATTTAACGGTTCCGTTGGGCAAAAATATCTTCATTTTCTCCAATTCTTCCACGGTTCGTTGCCTGCTCCCGGGATAAATCAAGCGGATGGGAAATACACGGTTTTTGTCGTAAATGTTACCCGCAATATTGCCTTCGAGTGCCATCTGAATCTGAAGCTGGAGATTTGCAGCAGTGATACCATAAAGCGAGATCTTTTGAAAATCAGGAGTTATATTTAATGAAGGTCCGGCAATAACAATTCCATCGAACACATCTGCTGTTCCCTTTACGTGTTCTAATAAATCGCTCACCTGTTTTGCCAAGCCGTGAAGGGTTTGTTCATCCTGTCCAAATATCTTTATTTCAATAGGCTGTACAGATGTTACCAGATCTCCTAACATATCACCTATCACCTGTCCGAAGTCAACGCGCAGTTCGGGTTGGGATGATTCTATTTTTTGCCGAATGTCGTTAATCACTTCTTCGGTGCTTTTAGCGCGGTCTTTTTTTAGCTGAATGAGATAATCACCTGTGTTAGGCTCAGTGATAAAAAAACCCATCTGCGTTCCTGTTCGCCTCGAATAAGCGCTTACTTCAGGTGTTGATGACACTATTTTGTCAACCTCTATCAACTCATGATTCGTTTCTTCGAGAGAAGTACCGGGAATCGAAGCATAATCGAGTACGATACTACCTTCATCCATTTGGGGAAGGAAGCCGGTTTGCAAATGGGGAAGAATCAGGATAATTGACAATATCAAACCCGCCATGATAGCGAAACTTAACCAGGGTCTTACTATAAACCATCTTACCCACTGTTGCCGATGTACACTTTCGGCTTTTTGAATCGTCTTTCCTTTTCGTTTTTTTGAAGCGGAAAAAAGGAGATACACTACCGGAAGCCCGATCCAGGTTACAAAGAACGAGCACACAAGGGTGATGATCATAGTATTTGTGAGCACATTAAAATATGCACCGGCAACTCCTCCCATTAGAAAAAATGGAATGAAGATTACAATCGTACTGATCGATGAACCGAGCATTGCCGGAAACAAATAACCAATTGCATTATGAACGATATTTTGATATGAATCTTTTGGATTTTCTTCATGTGTCCGGTGAATCTGTTCCACTACAACAATGGCATCATCAATAATCAATCCGATAGAAGCAGCGATAGCTCCAAGCGTCATAATGTTCAACGTATAGCCTACTGCATAAAGCGCAATCAACGTAAGTCCGAGCGTAATTGGAATCACAATTAAAATCGTTGCACTTGCTTTGAATGACTTCAAAAAAATAATTGCAACAATTATCGCAAGCAGTAGTCCAATCCACAAACTGTCGGTTACGCTTTTTACCACCGTGTTGACAAAATCAGCTTGAATGTAGTAAGGCTTCATCGTTACATCCTTTGGAAGAATACTATTTAGTTCCTTGATTTTAGTCTCCATTTGTGAAGATAGATCGATAAGATTGGCATTAGGTTGCTTTATTACCGCGATCAACACTCCTTCCCTTCCGTTAGCATTTATCTTTACATACTGAACGCCTTCATTCACTTGCACTTCCGCAATGTCTTTCAATAATACTACACGTTTTCCATGATTGAGGACGACCACGTTTTCAAGATCGTTCAACGATTTCACCGAGGCATCGGTGAGTGTGAGATAGAGATACCGGTAATCAGAAAGGTATCCGTTTGAATTGAGAAAATTAGTTTGATTCAAAGCCGCGAGAACTGTATCAGGAGAAACGGACAAAGTCGTCATTTTCTGAGCGTCCAGTTTTACCCAATACTCTGCATCTTTACCCCCAACAACAGCTACATCACTCACACCCGTTACCTGACTGAGGTAGGGCTTTATGGTATATGTTGCCAATTGTTTTAATTCGATCGGTGAGAGGGAATTGCTTTCTAATGAATATCCCATTACAGGTAAAATTGAAGGATTCATTTTTTCCACTGTAATATTTACATTGGGTGGCAGTGCGCTCCTGATCTCATTGATCCTTGATTCTATTCTTTGTTGACTCAGGTCAACGTTGGCGTTCCAGTTTAGAAAGGCCGATATTTCGCAACTACCTCGGCTCGTAGTACTTCTGATGTTCATCAAATCCGGTATTCTCTTAATTGACAGTTCTAATGGACGTGTTACTGTTACCATCATTCTATCAACCGGTTGAAGGCCGGCATCTGCAATGATTTTGATTTTTGGAAAAGTGATTTCCGGAAAAAGCGAAACCTGAAGTTTATTGTAAGCGAAAATTCCGCCTGCAAGAATCACGGCCAGCATAACCGTAAGCGGACTTTTATATTTTGTGAAGTAATCTGTCATGTTATTATTTGTTACTCACGATCACAGAAGCAGTGTCTGAGAGTCCGTAATTGCCGGAAGAAAGAATTTTGTCGTTCTGTGAAAATTCCGGAGAAACGATTTGAACCTTTCCATCTTTTTCAATTCCCTTTTCTACCGGCACTTTTATAGCCGTGCTGTCATTGATCAATTTCATCACCCAAAATTCTGACTGTCCTTCGTTCGTTAAAACACTGCTTTTCGGAACAACCTGTGCATTGCCGGTAGAAGATTTTAATATGCGAACCTTTACAATCAAGTCTTTGGGGATGGGCTGAGATGCATTGACTTTCACAGAATAGGGTTGCGTTTGGGTTACGGAATCCACTGATGGCAGCGAACCGGCAACAGTTCCCGTAGCAATTTTTTGGTCGGGAAAGATCACATCCACACTTTTTCCCATCGAAACGTAGGGCTTATCCTCATAAGGAACATTCATTACAAAAGTGAAGCTTCTGGCATCACTGATCACCGCTAGTTGTTCTCCGTCCTGCACATAATCTCCCGCCTGATGGTTGACTTCTGCAACGTAACCGGATACACTTGACCGTATTGCATTCACTCCCGAAAATTTAAAACTGGAATCCAACTGATTTATTGCATTGCCGATAGCCCGTGCTTCTTTTGTTTTTAATATAAACAGCACCTGTCCCCGGTTTACAAAATCGCCATATTTTATGTTTGCTTTTTCGATATAGCCATTCAGGTTTGCCTTTACAAAGTTTTGTTGTAAAAAAACAGAAGTAGCATTCAGTTCAATCGAATCGCTGAGCGTGGAAAAGGAAACTGAAGTGACGGACACAGGAGTCCGGGGCGAAGAAGAAACTGCTTCAGAATCGGTCGTTTTAGATTCACAACCCAATAGCAGCAAGCCGGCAAAAAGGATGGTTATCCATTTCGAAAAACAGATTGTCATGGGGGTTATATTTATAATTTCATATTCCAATAATTCAACTGTTGAACTACCTGATAACGTGCTATCTGATTTTGAGCAAGCAGGTTTTTTGCAGTAATATAGTTGTTTAAAGCGAGAACAAAATCGGCGATTTTTATATCACCTGTTTGTAATAAATTCCGGTCAACTTTTATCAGAGTTTCAAGATATTCCAATTGAGTATTGATGCTTGTAGAAAGGCTTTCTACTCCTTGCAATTGTTGTTGCAACTGCTGTATTTGTTGTTCAAACTGGGTTTTAAAAAAATCAAACCTGTGCATACGCATTCTCTCATCAATATCAAACTTAGATAATTGCAATTTTTTCTGATGCCCGTCATAGATCGGGACTGAAAGATTAATTCCGAAACTGTAACCGAAATTCCTGTATGGAGTTGTAACAAGAGAAGATTGATAACCGGCATCTGCGAAAAGATTAACTCTTGGCCGGTATTGAACCTTTATAATATTTCGCTCATTAGAAATGCGAAGGCTATCAAGTCTGAAAGTAAAGAAAAACGGGGAGTTATAAGGCTGAAAATTCCTGATCACCTGCAACTGAGGATCTTCAAGCTTTTCAGCCGAAGTATCCTTCAGCCCGGCAAGATAATTAAGTGTAGCATAATCGTTTTTAAACTGTAGCTGCAATTGATTTCGGGCCAGTTGCTGCTGCTGCAGTACAACCAGAAAGGCAAGATAATCCGTCTGCTTGTACACGTTTTGTTGAGTAAGAATTTTAAGGATCTTTTCCTCCCCGGATAGAAGCGCAATGATCTGATCGCTCACCTCGAGTTGAAGCTGAGTGCCATATGCGGCGATGTATTGAATTACGATCGCTTTTTTTACATCTTGTTTATAAATAGCGGAAGAATTGATAATGGAGTCCGTCTGCAATTGCAGTGATCTGAACTGCAATCTCAGGTTGGGACGATTATTAATTTGTTTGTTCAAAGCCACCAAAGCACTGAGCTGTCCGCCATTGGTGATCGCCATATCGTAGCCAAAGCCATTAATGACCGGAGCATACATTGCATTGCCGTTCGCATTTATCTGCACTCTATTTGCTGCAACAATTATCGCACTATCAATTTTATTTTGGAGAATAAGTCCCTGTACTTCTGAAAATTGCGGATCATTATTTACCGCATTTTCCAAGAAATAATTCAAGTCCTTTTTTTGTGAAAATGATGCAAACGAAATAGTAAAAGCCAAGACAGCGATAGCAAGAATCTTATTCATGACTCCGGACATTTTGAACTATTTTTCTTCCTTTAAAAACTGCCCATTTTCTGTGAAAACTATATCTTTTCCTTTAACTTCCACTTCATAAAAAGTATTTCCTTTTGCATCTGTCACTTTTCCTGCCTCGGTGATGCGGGTCTTGTAGTGCTCTTTAACATAACCGGCTATTGAAGCGGGAAGCTCTTCTATCGGTATTGCTTTTACAATCTCAATGAACTCACCCGAAAGGGTATATTGAACAGAATTCGCCTCTCCATCTTTTCCTCCCCAATTTGCTTCATAATTTCCGTTTTCCTTTTCCCATGTGACATGAAAATTTTTTGTCTCAGGATATCTTTCTGAATTGGCATTTTTTACTGCTTCTGGTACTTTTACCTGAGCAGATGCAACCAAACAAGTTACAACCAAAATTGACGACAATAGAATGAACTTTTTCATCTTATAACTGTTTTAATGGTAAATAAGATCAAACATATTGCTCAATTTTGAGGAAATTCTGAAGATGATATTTTGAAGGACAGCAGGGTTGTACCGAATGAAAGGGTCTTAGAAACCGGATGAGAAAAAGTATGGTGGAATCTTTAAAAGGAATCAGTTGTCAATCTGGGAAAGTGTCGGACTACCTATAGGATGATAAAGAGTAAACATATACCGACATTTCTGATCGTAATTATCTTTCCATTCAAACAATTAAACATTTTCGAACTCCGGTTTAAATTTAATGAAATAAACGGTGACGATGTGAAAGCCGTCCTTGAAATTGTAGGCCACCGAAAGCTCGTTTGCGACACATATGCTTTTTACGAGAGAGAGACCCAACCCTATGGAATCTGAAGAAGAGGAGCCTTTTTTAAACCGTTCAAAAAGCTCAGTAGTAGGAAATTCCGGTTGCCGTCCCGTGTTTGCGATCGTAAATGAAATCAGGTTAAGATCGATAAAAATCTTTCCATTTTCGACGTTGTGTTTTATTGCGTTCACTAACAGATTCGATATTAAAATTTCGCTGAGTGATTCATTTATTTCGAGGAAAATATTACGGGCAATCCTCTTCTCGATTTCAATTCGCTTGACAGCGGCGAGTTCTTCGAGGTCATCGATCCGACGAGAAAGCATCTGCGAGAAGTTAATTTCTTTCAAATTCTGGAATCCGTTGTTTTCAACTTTGGTAAGTAGAAGCAACGAGCTATTCAGCTTTGAAATGCGCGATACAGCTTCGTTTAAGCTTTCCACAGCCTTAACTTGAGCTTCATTGAGATTTTCGACTTGTAGCAGCAGTTCGATTTTATTTTTGATAATAGCAAGAGGAGTTTGAATTTCATGCGAAGCGTTTTCTGTAAACGTTTTCAACGCCCGGTAGTCGCCTATCACCTTTTTCTCCATGGAAGAGATTGATTCCTGCAACTCCTCGAATTCAGTAATTTTCGTTTGTTGAGGCTTCAACAGATTTCCGGCGATCACATCGAATTCTTTCAATTGCTTTAATGAATGGTAAAAAGGTCTCCAAAGACTGCTTAATAAAAAACGGTTTATCAAAAACAAAACGATAAAAAGTACAACAATCAGCGATATTGTAATCAGGAGAATTAATTGAATAATGTCTTCGGTTTCCTGCTCAGATTTTTTTACCGAGGCAATAAAATTGGAACCGTTTTGCATAACAAGAAAATCGAGCCGGCGTAAAGATATCACCTCTCCATCCGGCTTTTCAAAACCCTTTTCAGTGTAAAGGTTGTCGTTGAAAACTCTTCTATCGGTCAGAACGAATTCTACAATCTGACCTTTGAAATTAGTTGGAGCGGGTAATTGACCCGTCTGTTTTACATGTTCTAAAATCTCCTGCTGTTCGACACGCAAGTCTTTATCCAGTTGATGAACGAGGGTATATCTCAAAATGAAATAATATCCGAGGCTCCCCACAAGAAGAATGGCAACAATGGCAGGAATATAGATCTTGTTGTATTGGCTCAGTAATTTCATCCGTTTGTGAATTTGTACCCCATTCCGTAAATCGATTTGATATAGTCGTAGTTTCCGGCTTCAAGTAGCTTTCGCCGCAGGTTTTTGATATGAGTGTAAATAAAATCAGAATTGCCATATAATTCCACTCCCCAGAGATGTTCGGCAATTGCATCTTTGGAGATGATCCTGTTTTTATTCGAGATGAAATAAAGCAACAGTTCAAACTCTTTCCTCGTGAGCTCAACAGGAGATTCATTAATGAAAACTGCTTTGTTCATTGTATCCACAGTTAAATCTTCAAAACGAAGAAGACTGTTACCACTGAAATTTTTACGACGGATAATGGCTGCTATCCGGGCATTCAATTCCGAAAGATGAAACGGTTTTGCAAGATAGTCGTCAGCACCAAGATTTAAGCCTTCTATTTTGTCTTCAAGAGAGCCTTTGGCTGAAATAATCAATACTCCGTCGTTCTTATTTTCTTTCTTCAATTCAGAAAGAATTTTCAAACCACAGCCTCCCTGCAAAGAAATGTCGAGCAGAATACAATCATAATCGCCGGAAAAAATCTTTTGAACGGCAGAGAAGTAATCAGACGCGGTTTCGCACAGATAATCCTGACCGCTTAGATAATCCACGATACTTTCTCTCAAATCTTTTTCATCTTCAATAACTAATATTTTCAAATTCTACTTTTTTTCTTCGCATGTTGTATTTAACCGCTTTAGCTCAGGTAAAGATAAAAAAGGAATAGGCTGAAGGAATGGAATCAGCAAGTTTCCTCACTCGAGAGGAAGCTAGATTATTCCCCTTATATGAACGAATCTTGCCATCTTCTTTCATAACTAGATATGAGTCGGGATTGAAGCCGAAAAGGTCTCGATAATGGTTATCAGTAACACTCTACCTTCCCTCCTACTTTACCGGCACCATCTTCAAACAAACCGGCTGCGGAACATCAATTTTCACATTCGTATCCTGCAAAATTCCGAAATTCCGGTTGATGATGAATATCTGAATATTATTGCTGTCGCGATTGGCAACGAGCAAAAATCTGCCGCTCGGATCGATCATGAAATTTCTCGGATGCTGTCCCACTATCTGCACTCCGTTTTCCGCAAGCTTTCCATCAGATGCCACTTTGTACATTCCGATATTATTGGATGTGCCGCGATTTGAAGTGTATAGAAATCTCCCGTCATTGCTGATGTGGATATCCGCACTGCCCCTCTCTCCTTTCGGATCGGGATTACCAACGGTTTGAATTTCGGTGAGCGTGCCGTTATCATAGGCATATACAATGATAGTTCCTGAAAGTTCATTCAACAAATAAGCGAATTTACCATTAGGTGAAAAAACCATGTGCCTTGGTCCACTGCCATCCGGAACGGTATAGTACTCGGGATCGAGAATTTTTACCGGTTCAGCAGCGTTTGCATCAAAGCCATATCTGTAAAGCCGGTCATTCCCTAAATCGGGAACAAAAACAAATTTTTGATCAGGACTGAAATTAACCGAATGCGGATGCGGCATTTCCTGTCTTTCTACATTTACCCCATATCCTTCATGACGAATTATTTGTGCAGCCGGTTGCAAAGATCCATCGGCATTGGTTTTAAATACCGCCAGATTGCCCCCGCTATAGTTGGCAACAATCACATTTTTTCCGGTGCTGTCTATGGCCACATAGGCTGGATTATCGCCCTGCGTTGGCTGTTTATTCAAAAACTTCAATTCGCCTTTCGCCTTATCAAATGCAAAGGCACTTATATCGCCTCCGTTTTCACCTTCATTTTCATTTACGGCATACACAAATTTCTGGTCAGGAGAAATTGCAAGATAAGAAGGATTCTGAACCCCTTTTGCAACGCTCATTAAAGTAGATTCATTTTTATTGGGATTAAAACGATATACATAAATTCCTTCGCTTTTACCCGAATTGGTGTAGGTGCCCACCAGTAGATATTGTATTGGATTCTGGGCGTTTACAAAAGAAAAAGCAAATAGAAATAAAGCAAGAAATAATTTCTTCATCGAAATAGTTGTTTAGTTATGGCTAAGATAATTTAGATAATTGATATTGCCGGAAGAATGAACAGCCGATAAATTAATAAGCTGTTAATTGAAAAAACTACTATTCCAATTTCCTCCGTCAATAGTGGGAGTTTTCCGTTACTTTGACTCAGAGATGCGAGATAAAATGAACGTCGTCTTTTATCGCAAAGCAGAGTGAGCTTACCAAAAGGTAAGTACTGTTCGTCAGTTTGATTTACTTCCCAGGGAATCATTTACTTCAATTTCCAGCAAAAAAAATTTGGGAATTGAAAAAAGAAGAGGTATTTTTTGGCAATGGTTTCACATGTAAAACCGTATAAAAATTCCTTAATGTCATCCTCATGTTTTCGTCTATTGAAGAACTTTTCAGTGATATCAGTCCTCCTCCGGAGCGATGGGCGCAAGGTTTATCGATGCAAAATTAATAGAACCTTCAAATGTTTTCCGTTTCCCTAATCTACAGCAAAACTGCTTTTACCGTAAAAACAAATCCACATGTTTCAAAAAATCTTACCCGTATTCTTTCTATTCATTTTAATATCGGCCTGCGAAAAGAACTACGACAGGCATAATCTTATTTTATACGATAAACCTTTACCTGTGATTCAATCCTACATTCAAGGTAATTGGAAATTAGAATATGAAAAAGGAGGGTTTTGTGGTCGATGTGTTACATATATTCCAGATTTCTACTGGTATTTCGGACCAGGGGATGTAGTAAGACAAACTTATCGGGATACATTGATAACAGATGGTTCAATCATTTGGGAATGGAGCAAACCATCAAATTTTGATGAAACGTACATAATGAATTTTTCAGACGCAAGAGGGTACCCGTGCTTATACGTAGTGTATGAACTGAAAAATGACACGCTGATTTTAGCCGATGCAGGTAGCGACCCTATGTTTTATTATTTAACGAAATAATTTAAAATTAAACAGGTCCTGTTTGTCGGCTATTTCATTCCCAAAACCAAAACATGGCAAATAAGTAAAGTCAATTGCGAAATGTCCGCCTTCCGTCCTGATTCTTTGCGAAATTGTTTTGACGGGAGAGTCCTTTACCAAGAACCGGTCACGTCCTTTCCCGGTCATTGTAATATGGGTGTGATAAAACTACTCGTTGCGTTCAACTGAAGGAGAAATATTTCTAAGAGGCAGTTTCCACATGCAGTGTCTCCTGATATCCGACCATAGCTCTCTAAACTATTTGATTTTTGGCAAGGCATCGTCCTTCGGGAAAGACGATGCCCGACATTAAAGGATTTTTTTTAAAAAGTTTTCTTTTTAATACTAATAATACTATTGGGCGCTTCCCCTGACGGCCAATTAAACAAATCTTTTATGATTGTATTTTAATGATTCTATCGATTTCTTCCTGTTTGTTGGCTATTTCATTTTCAATATCAAAATCGTCCTGCAGGCCCAACCAAAACTTCGGTGAATTTGCAAAATAAGCACTTAGTCTCAACGCTGTATCTGCTGATATACGTCGGTTTCCTTTAAGAATTTGAGAAATCCTTGTTTGTGGAACTCCAATGTCTTTTGAAAGCTTGTACTGTGAGATATCCAAAGGCTTCAAGAATTCTTCGAGCAAAATTTCACCGGGTGATATGTTTCTTAACTTGTCCATGTTTTCGTTGTTTAATGATAGTCGATAATGGAAATTTCAAAAGCGTTTGTGTTCTTCCACTTGAAAATAATCCGCCATTGTTTATTGATTCTTATGCTATAATATTCCTTTAAATCTCCTTTGAGTTTTTCTAAATGATTAGCGGGTGGAATTCTCAGATCGTTTATGTCTGTTGAATTGTTTATCATTCTCAGCTTTCGACGAGCAACATCCTGAATTTCCCTTGGAAATTTTTTAGATATTTCTCCTTCCCAAATTCTTTCTGTTTCTTTGTCGCCGAAGGAAACATTCATACTTTCTACGTTACTAACGTCAAAGGTAACTAAATTTCTGAATCTACTGATCTCCAGGAAAAGTTTTTAAAGAGGAACCCAGCTTAAAATGGTTCCTACCCCCTGTCAAGCATCGTCTCCTGCTAAGGGACGATGCGCTACACCGCCTTTGGGTATTGACAACGCATCGTCCTCCGGGAGAGACGATGCTCGACACAAACCCGGCGTTATCTACTTTCTTCTTTTCTGTTAAACCTTGACAAAAGAAAAAATACCAGGGTCACACCATAAGTAACAAGTGCGCTTGAGAACCAATAATGGCTGGCGATGCGATTTCTGTACAATACATAGATGGCGCCGATGATTGTAGCCAGTGCACCGGCTATTAATAATATCACAATAATTTTTCGGGAGTTCATAAAAATCCTTTTTCAGTTTTAGGAAATTCTTCTACGTTAAACCTGATCATATACTGCCCAACCCATTCCCCAGGGTTTGCCCTTACAGAAAGGATTCCGAAAATGAGCAGAAAGCTGCTTTTTAAATTAAATCAAATACCGTCTTAATATCCCCATTTTTTCATTGCATCATAATCTTCCCGTATCGCATCAACCGGGTCTTGACCCTGGTAAGATTCCTGTTCTACCACATAGTAAATCGTTCCGCCTTTCTTTTTAAAATCATCGCAAATTTGCTTTACCGGCAACACACCTTTACCGAGGACGGTGCTTTCGTAACCTCCCGCCATTTCACCTTTTCCGCTTTTGATTTCATCTTTTACATGCAACAACTCAAAACGGTTTGGGTAGCGACTTAAGATATCCAACGCTCTCCCTCCCGCTCCATACATGTTGCCGATATCCATTTGCTGGGCAACAAGAGCAGGATCGGTATTATCAAGAATCAGATCGTACAATGTTTGTCCATCAAGCTTTACCGTAAATTCGAAATCGTGGTTATGATAACCGAATTTCATTCCCTGTTTTTGACACAATTCTCCGCATTTATTGAAAACATCCATATACCGCTTGAAGTCTGAAATATTCTTTCGCATGCTGTCATCCAACCATGGACTTATTACATATTTTTGTTCCACCGTTGCGGCATCATCAACCGTATATTTCCACTTATCGGTGAAATCATTTTTCTGTGCGTCCCAATCGTCTTTACCCAAAACCGTATGTCCGCTCGGCATTTTCATTCCGAGATCATCCAACACTTTTTTAAACTCTGTTGCAGTATATCCGTAAAATTTCCGGTTTACATAGTTGGCGTGTTCTACGTTTTTGTATCCCATTGCTGCCACTTTTTTAAGGGTTGGCAACGGTTCTTTATGCATCGCGTCTCTTACAGAATACAATTGAATACTGAGTACGGTGTCATCTTTGAAGGCGGCAAATATTTTATCAGAAAACAGAGCAGTACCGGCAATGGCGAGGGCACTTTTTTTGACGAAGCTTCTTCTTGATTGGCTCATTGTAAATCGTTTTGAATCATTTAATTGTTGAGTAGAAACGAATATAAATTTTTTTGACTGAATTTGCGATAGTTTGAATTAAAAACGGCGATTTGACCGGCTGTCATTGTTTTTCAATCCCATTGATCGGACTCACTGTCTCTGGGTTTTTTGAGGCAAATAACCAGGAGGATCATTACTGTTTAATCCTGCTGAAATCCAGATCCTGAAAATCAAAACTGAAGTCCGTCAAAGGGGAGATCGCTTCCATTTTGATGGTTGCGGGATCGCCATTGAAATCGGTTCCAAAAACAGCGAATGCATCGGCATCCATGCTGCGGTCATTCCATTTGATTACAAAGGTATTTCCCTTATAATAAAACATATTTCCGGCCATTCGCGGGGAGTTTTTTGAAGCGAAATACAGATTTCCGTTTTTCAACGAAATTTCCACTTCTCCAAACCATGGGTCTTTATAAACGCCGGTATATTTCTTCAGATCCGGTTTTGGGGTGGTTGCTTTTTGTTGGGCGTCAATATCCGACCAGATTTTATTGGTTATTGAATCTGCGTTCTTTTTTCCCGCCGCAACCCTCGCAGCGTATTGATCAATCCTGTTTTGTCCATTCACACCATAATAGCTGTCTTTAATGGTATTTGTAATGGAAACAAATGCTGCTCCGGATTGCTGATTGGTTAGCACGATGATGCCGAGTTTCATTTCCGGAATCAGTGTAATTTGTGTAACGATTCCTGCAAGTCCGCCCGTATGGGTTGCAACCTTGTATCCTTTTTCATCGCTCAACCCCCAGCCGAGTCCATAACTTGAAAAATGTGTGTTATAGGTTGTTTTGCCTCTTACGGGAATGATCGTCTGCGGCGTCCACATTTCCTCATGCACCTCTTGTGAAAACAGGCGCTTATTGTTGTCATAACTGCCGTCATTCATTTGCATAATGATCCATTTCGTGAGATCATGTATATTGCTGTAAATTCCACCGGCGGCATTGGCGGTTTCACTCCAGTCGATGCCGATTACCTGCAGTTTTCCATTAACCGGCGCATGCGGATCGATGACATTAGACTTGTCTTTTACGCGGGATAAGGAAGCGGCACTTTCCGTCATTCCAAGGGGTTGCATAATCTTCGTTTCAATAAAATCTTCCCAGCTCATTCCTGATTTTTTTGCCACCACTTCTCCTGCTACAATGTAGAGCAAATTGTCGTAATCGTATTTGGTTCTAAAATCAGACACGGGCTTCAGATAACGCAAATTATGAATGATATCGGCCTTGGTAAAAGAACTGCTGTCGGGCCAGATCATTAAGTCACCGGCTCCCAATCCCAAACCACTTCTATGGGTGAGGAGATCACGAACGGTAAAGTTTTCCGTTACGTAAGGATTGTATAATTTGAAATACGGAATAATATCAACGACCCGGTCGTCCCAGTCTAATTTTCCTTCGTCCACCAACATTCCTAAAGCGGCAGTAGTAAAGGCTTTGCTGTTCGAAGCGATTCCAAATAAAGTATGTTCGTCCACCTTCTTCATCGTGTTTAATGAGCGAACACCGTATCCTTTTTCATGAATCACCTTTCCATCTTTCACTACTGCAACTGCAATTCCCGGCACGTCAAAAGTTTTAAGTGTCTTTTCTACCACCGAATCGATTTGTTTTGAAGTGATTGGCTGCGCAAGCAGCAGAGAAAATGGAAGAAAAATCAGTAAGCTCAATAAATATACTTTCGCAGGTCGCATAATTTATTTTTGCTTAAATGTAAGGTAATAATAGAAATAAGAGAAGAAAAATCGATGAAGATCCGGCCGGCATCATTGCAGCTTTCGCTGCTTTCAACTGATTTTAACCGGCCGCTTGTCTTCGTCAATTGCAACGAAGGTAAAGGTGCCGGTAATCGCCTTTTCTCTTGCAAAGGAATACATGTCTTCTATCACAATTTCCACTTCCACTTTGAGACTGGTATTGCCGAGATGAACAATTTTTCCGGTTAATTCGATTATGGTTCCGGCTGGAATCGGCTGTTTGAAATCGATCTTGTCGGTAGAGACCGTTACAACTTTTTTTCTGCTGAACCTGGTGGCCGTGATGAATGCCACTTCATCCATCAACTGCATTGCCTGGCCTCCAAATAATATATCGAAATGATTGGTATTATTCGGCAATACCACTTTGAAGATTTTTGTTTCGGCTGCTGCTATTCGTTCGTCGAGATTCATGTTAAGAAGATTGACGGAAATGGAAAAAAAATGGATAAAGATTAAAATGCGATCAATGAAGATTGATTAAGATTGAAAATTATTGACACTCGATTTTCAACGCTCCACCTCAATCCGTGTTACATAATCACATACTCTCCGTTCTTATTGATTGCAATGACGGGCAGTTTTTTTTCTTTATTGAAATAATCGTAAGCTTCTCTCAGCCTCGATGAAAACTGCTGCACCTCGGGATTATCTTTCGTTACCCTTTTAAAATACTCCATGCTCCTTTCATTGCTGTAACGGATTGGAAAAATATGCACGGGGATGAAATCCTGTCCACTGGTTTTTGCATTTAGCGTAAGCACATATAATTCTTCGATTTGCGGATCGGTGATTGGAATACAGCCAACCGTTACACAGCTTCCATGAATATAAATTCCGCCGCCCGGTCGGGTTGCATCGCTCAATAATTTATCAGATTCATTGGGGTAATTCAACTTTAGAGAAAGATGGTATTCGCTTCTCGGATTGAACTGATTGATATAATAAAAGCCCTCCGGAACCTGGTAATCGCCTTCCATCCGTTTTGGACCGATCGATCCCGCCATTGCACACACCTTATAGGTTTTGAATAATTTAAAATGATCGTCACCCGAATTTCTCACCCAAACTTCGAGTTGGCTATCGTACTTAAACGAGCGGATATACACTTCATTTGGCGGCCATTGCAATCCTTCTTTTTGAAATTGTTTTACAAGCGTATCCTTACGATATTTCAGTGCTAAAGCAACCTTCGGATAATTTTTTTGCATATCGACGAAGGAAGTCTGGGCGGTTGAAAATTGCAATGTCATTACCAGAAAAACAAGGAGCAATATATTTTTCATATTGCGAAAGTATTAATAATTGCTGTCTTCTATAAACCTTAAGCAGTTCTTAATGTTGGTTTAACGTGAAAAATAATTAAACATCTTTTAAACATCCGTCCCGGGGGATGAATAAGCAGCGAAGGAGTCATAATAAAAAATTTTACAACAAATTTCTGAAGAGCAAGGTCCCACGTTATCTGATGGCACAATGAAATGAGATCATAGTAGCAAAACCTCAGGCTCCCAAAGGAGACTATCCGGAACAATAAAAAATGGTTATCCTCAGCTGGCCGACGGCTGTGCATATTCGAATACTTACGCATTCGATAACAAATGCCCGATCGAATAAGCGACTTTCATTCTGATCCGGTAACATCGAAGCGGGGAGTATTCAAAAACTGATTTGATCCGGCATAGCTGATCAAAAACGCGTCGCCATTATTGCCGACGCGTTTCATAAAACCTCTTTCGTGTTCCCTTCTCACGCTCCCATGCTCTCACGCTCTCATAAATTGCCTCTCAATTCCTGCTCTCTTTCAATGGCTTCAAACAATGCTTTAAAATTTCCCTTTCCAAAACTCTGAGCGCCTTTCCGCTGGATAATTTCGAAGAAAACAGTCGGACGGTCTTCCACCGGTTTTGTGAATATCTGCAATAAATATCCTTCATTATCCTTATCAACCAAAATTCCCAGTTCCTTCAACGGTTCCAGATCTTCATCTATCGGCCCGGTGCGGTCTAAAAGATCATCGTAATAGCTGGACGGAACCTTCAAAAATTCCACTCCCCTGCTTTGCAGATTCCTCACGGTTTCAACAATGTTGTGCGTTGCGAGTGCAACATGCTGAACGCCTTCGCCATTATAAAATTCAAGGTATTCCTCTACCTGTGACTTCTTCTTTCCTTCCGCCGGTTCATTGATGGGGAACTTTACATAGCCGTTTCCGTTGGCCATCACTTTACTCATGAGAGCAGAATACTCAGTCGAAATATCTTCGTCATCAAAACTGAGAATGTTTTTGAATCCCATTACGTCTTCATAAAACTTTACCCATGGATTCATCTGGTTCCATCCCACATTTCCAACACAATGATCTACATATAACAAGCCCGTGGAAGGAGGATTATAAACGGTTTTCCACTCCCGGTATCCGGGCATAAACGGACCGTTATAATTTTTTCTCTCCACAAAGAGGTGAACGGTATCGCCATAAGTATGAATTCCACTCAAAACCACTTCGCCAGACTCATCGCGTAAACTCGTCGGTTCCATATAGCTTTTACCACCTCGTTTCGTTGTCTGTTCGAACGCATCCGTTGCATCATCTACCATCAATGCCAGTACTTTTACCCCATCGCCATGCTTGTAAATATGATCGGCAATAGCATTGTCGGTTCTGAGCGGAGTAGTAAAAACAAAAGTGAGTTTGTTTTGACGAACCACATAACTGCAACAATCTTTTACGCCCGTTTCAGGTCCTGCGTAAGCGAGGCTTTGAAAGCCAAAAGCAGATTTATAATAATGAGCAGCCTGTTTTGCATTACCTACATAAAATTCAACATAGTCCGTTCCTTTCAACGGTAAAAAATCCTGCTGCTGCAGCCTTTGTGTATCCGGTTGCTTAATTTCAATTGTTTCCATTTAATAAATTATTTGAAGAGTTGGAGAATAAAGTTTACTGTAAAATCTGGTTGAACTATGAAAAAACAGTGTCGTTGAGCGCCAGTGCGAATATCAGAAAACAATAGCTATCCCGTTGGTCATTGAAAAACTTATGTGGATAATCCGGTAACATCCTTACAAAAATAACAAAAATATCGGCTAAGTAAACCGCTGCAATTATCTTCGCATTTAATTTTTCGTTTATGAAAGTCGGGATTCTCGGAGGTGGACAATTGGGAAGAATGTTGTTGCAGGCGGCAGCAAATTATGTGGTTGAAACTTACGTGCTCGAAGACGATGTCAATTGTCCCGCCGCCCATCTTTGCCATCATTTTATTAAAGGCAATATCCGGGATTATGAAACGGTTTACCGTTTTGGAAAAGGTCTCGATGCGTTAACCATCGAAATTGAATCGGTAAACGTTGATGCGCTCGAAAAACTGGAGGCAGAGGGCGTGAAAATAATTCCAAAACCTTCGGTTATCAGGATCATTCAGAATAAGATTTTGCAAAAGGAATTTTACCTGAAAAACGGAATTCCTTCTCCTTCATTCTCGGTCACCCAAAACCTGGAGGAATTGAAGGATCAGTGTTCTTTTTTGCCGGCCGTTCATAAAGTGGCGCAAGGCGGATATGATGGAAGAGGCGTTCAGCTGCTAAAAACGGAAGCGGAGATTACAAAAGGTTTTGATGCGCCGGCGGTATTGGAGAAAATGGTGGATATCCGGCAGGAATTGTCGGTGATAGTTGCGCGTTCACAATCCGGAGAAATGGCAGTTTATCCTGCGGCGGAAATGGTGTTTGATCCTGCCTTAAATTTACTCGATTACCAGGTAAGTCCGGCCGTTGCGGACAAAAAGGTATTGGAAAAAGCCGAACAGATTGCACGTCAACTGGTAAGCGCATTTGATAGTCCGGGCTTATTTGCCGTGGAGATCTTCGTGGATAAGCAGGATGAAGTTTGGGTAAATGAAACGGCGCCTCGGGTGCATAACAGCGGCCATCATACTATTGAAGCCAACTATTGCAGTCAGTACGATATGCTGTGGCGCATCCTGTTAGAATATCCGTTAGGAAACACCTCTGCCATTCTTCCGTCGGCTATCGTAAATTTATTGGGAGCGGACGGATATTCCGGAAAGGCGAAGTATGAGGGATTGGATGAGGTGTTGCAATTGCCAAATGCTTTTGTGCATCTTTATGGAAAAACGCAGACAAAGCCGGGAAGAAAGATGGGGCATGTGACAATTATGGATGTTGATTATGCCGGATTGTTTGCAGAGGCAAAACGGGTAAAGGATATTTTAAAAATTGTGAGCGAATAACAAAGTATGATTATGCAAACAAACCAGCCACAGGTGGGAATTATTATGGGCAGCGACAGCGATCTGTCTGTTATGCAGGCGGCAGCGGATATGTTGAAAGAGCTCCAGATTGAATTTGAATTGACAGTGGTTTCGGCTCATCGCACACCAATGCGAATGGTAGAATATGCGCAGTCGGCAAAGGACAGGGGATTGAAGATTATTATTGCCGGTGCCGGTGGAGCCGCCCATTTGCCGGGAATGGTGGCCGCTCTTACTACTTTGCCGGTGATTGGGGTTCCGATCAAATCTTCCAATTCGATCGATGGCTGGGATTCGGTCTTATCAATTTTGCAAATGCCGAAAGGTGTTCCTGTAGCAACGGTTGCATTAAATGGCGCAGCCAATGCGGGACTGTTAGCCGCGACCATTGTTGGAGCGTTTGATGAAGTAGTGGGACAAAAAATTGCGGATTACAAAGCCAACATGAAAGACCAGGTACAGGAAAAGATCAATAATCTGAAGAATGAAGGCTGGAGGAATGGGTTTGATTAAGACTGCAAATGGATGCAGGGCTTTCACTTTTTTCATCCTTCCCGGCTTTTTGTTGATCACTTAAAATTCCTTCCGTCGGGGAAATTTTCTTCCTGTAGTGCTTGTTTCATTTTCGAAGGTGCAGGATGACTGTTATTTTTTGAGGTCAGTTCCCGCAACAATTTAGACCAGTCTTCACAATGTCTTACGATCACATGAATAACCTCACCCTCCTTTTGAACCTTTCCTTCAACCATCAAAAGTTTTGACTGAAGCACTTCCTTTCTATATAGATTCTCGAGTAAATTTTTGAATACAACGAGGTTGGCAACGCCGGTTTCATCTTCAATGGTTATGAAACAAACTCCGCCTGCCGTGCCCGGACGTTGCCGCACCAATACAAGTCCCGCCACTCTTACGATATCGCCATTATTTCTATTGATCAGTTCATTGTTTGGAATGACTTTTAAAAGCTGAAACTTTTCACGCAGAAAGCTTACGGGATGTGCTTTTATAGAAAGCGAAGTAGTGCCGTAGTCCTGTAATACATGCTCAGACAGGCTGAGCGGGGGCAGTGCAACTTCTGATTCAAATAAACTTTCTGATGGCTGACCCTGGAATATTCCGGTTGGATTATCCCGCAAAGAGGTGATTTCCCACAATGCCTCCCTTCTGTCTAATCCTAAGGACCTGAATGCATCTGCATCGGCCAGTCTTTCCAAAGCCGATAAGGACAGGCCGCCATCCAATATTTCATTTATTGAATGGAACTTCCTCTTTCTTGCAGAAAGCAGTAATTGCATGTCTTCTTCCCTAATTCCTTTTATTTGCCGGAATCCGAGCCGTAATGCAAATTTTTTTTCTTCTGACCGGATGGAAATTCTTTCGAGCGTATTATCCCAATAAGAATAATTTACATCAATCTCTCTTACTTCTACGCCATGCTTTCGGGCATCGCTTACTATTTGAGCGGGAGCATAAAAACCCATGGGCTGACTGTTTAACAATCCGCACGCAAAAACATCGGGATAATACCATTTTATCCAGGCTGAAACGTACACGAGCAAAGCAAAACTCGCTGCATGACTTTCCGGAAAACCATAGCTGCCAAAACCTTCAAGCTGTTTAAAAATGCGCTCTGCATACTCGCGGCTATATCCATTGTTCAGCATTCCATTCATCAGCTTTTCCTGAAACTGGCTTACCAATCCCTGCAGTTTAAAAGTAGCCATGCTTCTTCGCAAGGCATCGGCCTCGGAGGGTGTAAATTTTGCGGCAACCATTGCAATTTTCATGGCCTGTTCCTGAAAGAGCGGCACGCCGAGCGTTCGACCTAAAATTTCTTCCAGTTCTTTTGAAGGATATTCAACCGGCTCTTCCCCGTTTCTTCTCTTCAAATACGGATGAATCATATCTCCCTGAATTGGTCCGGGCCTTACGATTGCCACTTCAATTACCAGATCATAAAAACTCCTTGGTTTTAATCTCGGAAGCATTGTTTGCTGTGCCCGGCTTTCGATCTGAAAAACACCAATCGTATCAGCATGGCACATCATTTCATATACAGCAGGGTCATCCTGAGGAATATTGGCGAGGGTAAACGAACGATCATAATGCTGCCTTGCAAGATCAAAACATTTTCTGATACAGGTAAGCATGCCGAGAGCAAGTATATCTATCTTTAAGAATTTGAGGGTATCAATATCATCTTTATTCCATTCGATACAAGTGCGATCTGCCATTCTTGCATTTAAAACAGGACAAAGATTTGATAACTTATCCTGTGTAATTACAAACCCTCCGGTATGCTGTCCGAGCTGACGTGGAAAACCAATGTATTGTTCGGTGAGCTCTATTATTTTTTTGAACGGTTCCTTTGAAGTGTCCATACCGGCTTCATTAATCCTCGTTGTTTCGAGTTTCTCATTTGTAAAATTGCCGATTGACTTTGAAAGCCGGTTAATGGTATCAACCGACAAGCCCATTGCCTTTCCCACATCTCTGATGGCGCCTTTCTGATGTTGCTGGGTTACGGTGGCAACAATTGCGGCACGATCGCGTCCATACTTCCTATAAATATATTGCATCACTTCTTCCCTTCGTTCGTGTTCAAAATCGACGTCAATATCCGGAGGTTCATTTCTTGCCGATGAAATAAAGCGTTCAAACAGCAGATCAAATTTTGTAGGATCAACGGAAGTGATGCCGAGGCAATAACAAACGGTTGAATTTGCGGCTGATCCTCTGCCCTGACAAAGAATGCCCTGCCGGCGGGCAAACTTCACAATATCATAAACGGTAAGAAAATAAGAAGCATAATTCATTTCTTTAATGAAGGCGAGTTCATATTCAATTGTATCTTTTGTTTTTTCAGGAATATTTTCTCCAAACATATTTCTTGCTCCTTCCCAGGTTAATACAACAAGTTCTTCCTGAGGTGTTCTTCCTTCTGAAGTAATTTCTTCGGGATAAACATACTGCAGGCTTGCGAGATCAAACTGACAGGCTTCCGCAATTTCCTGCGTTCGGATGATGGCATCCGGATATTGGCGGAATAAGCGTTGCATCTCTGAAGAAGATTTAAGGTGCCGTTCCGAATTTTGATGCAGTAAAAATCCTGCACTGCTGATGGTGCATTTTTCACGAATGCAGGTTAAAACATCCTGCAATTCTCGCCTTTGAGGATGATGATAATACACATCGTTGGTG
>JAFAEW010000072.1 GCA_023423835.1 Bacteroidota bacterium
GGGGCGGTGGCTATCATGTTAGAAAAGCTCTATGCTTATTCGGTTTTACGGCCTTATTCCGCCCTTTGTTCTTTCAAATATTTTGTTCCTCTTTATTGATTAAATTTATTGAATTGTAAACATAGGAATCGGTTTTCTGCAAGTGGGGACTGATGAATAATATTTGAACTGTTGTTTTTCAATTTTGCTTTGGTGCTTTAATGTGCGCCTTGATTGCCGCTACTGACAGCAATGCTTTGACGTAAGCTTCTATTTCGGTTGACATCCGCTAATTTTTGCAAGGCAATTTTATGTTTCACTTTCGGACAACTTTTTGTACCTTCGCTTGGTGGACAAAAAACAGAAGGAACGAACCATCATTTTTTACAAAAAGTATTTTGAAGACTTCTTTGTAAAACAGCGCGACAAAGTGAAGGATAAAATCGTTTGGACGTTTGACTTGATTGAAGAAATAGATAAAATACCTGAAACTTATCTCAAACACATTGAGAGTACTGAAGGACTTTATGAAATTCGAGTGCAATCAGGCAGTGACATTTTTCGCATCTTTTGCTTTTTTGACCAAGGACAACTTGTGGTGCTTGCTAACGGTTTTCAGAAGAAAACACAAAAAACACCGAAACAAGAAATTGAAAAAGCATTAAAAATCAAGTAGGAATATGAAGACGAAAAGAAGTAATATCATGACACTTGACCAGTTCAAGGACAAACACTATGGTAAACGTGGGACAGCAAAACGTGAAGAATTGGAAGCTGGTTACGAAAACTTTAAAATCGGTGCTTTGCTTCACGAAGCACGACTTGAAAAAGGTTTGACACAGGAAGAACTTGCTGAAAAAGTCGGGACGACAAAATCGTACATTTCAAAAATAGAAAACGATGTAAAAGAAGTTCGCATCTCTACTCTACAAAAAATTGTCGAAGTTGGTTTAGGCGGACAGGTGCAGTTATCAATAAAACTTTGACAAATAAAACCGCAGCTTACATGAACTGTGCATAAAACCAAATAATTTTTAAGGTTTTTGTGAACAGTAATTTGGTTGATAAGTTGTGCCATTATTTACTGCATAGACCTGTTTTAAGAGCTTATTCATCACGGCAACTAAAGCCTGTTTTCCGTTTTTCCATTAGCCTGCAACCGGTCATAAAGCGTGCTGTAGTTCTAATGTCGGCTAAATAATAATCAAGATAACTGTTTTGATTGGTGTCAACGGCTATTCTTCGATCACTTACAGTTGCAAGTACGTTGCCTAAGTGATTCGATAATTCATATATTTTCCTTCCTCTTTCAAAGCTTTGGAAATATGCCGACCCTACTCCCGATAAGAGGATATAACTTTTAATCGGTGGGCTTTCAACGTTATTATCCGGTTTAAAGAGTCCAATGCGGTTGCTTCCCCACCAAAGCGGGCAGGCATAAAGATGCGTTTCTGACTGGGTTAATGCTCCTGCATTCTGACTGTTATCTCCTCTTGTATAAACGCTCATCACATTTCCGGATGCATCTCTTACGTACCAGGTGGTGATGGAAGAACCGGGTTTGGTAACGGTTAAGGTTTGAAGACGGAAGATAATATGTGCCTTATTTTTCAAGAGGACTTTGTTTTAAATTGTCCTGGTCATTCATTGACTTCGGTAGAACCAATTCGGCTTCATTCTGTTTCGTGATATTGTCCCTTTCAAAAAATAAATCAGTGCGAAGAATATATTTATGATTTTTTTTAGGAGGCTCTATTATTACATTTTGCACGTAACCATTCGTTGAAATGAACTCATGAACCAATTGCCCGGTTTCAGTGCCCAGATTAACATCGTAAAGTTTGTAGGAAATCTTCGAGTACGGGGGCTCAATTACGTAAATAAATATTTGAAGCTTATTAATACCTTCTTCTTCGACATAATCAGTTGTATAATGAAGAACGCTTCCTTTTTCCTTTTCTATTGCTCCTTTATTATATTTACATTCGTACAATATTTGTTGGTCAAAATTTACAAATCTAAAATAATATGGATCACCGTTTGAGTAGTTAGTCCTTGGACCTACCTGCCGATCAAAGAAGTAATTTGATTTTGCTACTAGTTCACCTGTTGAATCATAATCCAACTTTAATCCGTTTTCATAATCAAAATAAAAATTGGTTTCCTGGACTATTTTTTCATTTTGGTATCTAATTGCTTTTCCTAATTTTAAATTGTCTTTATAGGTAAACACTGCTATCAATCGATTAGAAGAATCAAAATATTTAATAGGACCATTAAGTATTGTGTCGTTGTTTAAAATTCTTATGTCGCCCCTAATAAAATATTCTCCATAAGCTAATTTGCCAATATACGCTGCCTTTTCCTGGCACCCCGTGATCGTAAACAAAAACAGGAATATCACGAACATTATTTCTTTCATTAATTCTTGGATTTCTTTTTGTACTCAATGATAGTGTCTCGTGTTTCCCCACCTCTATGGTCAGTCCAAGGGCCATCGTACTGACTGGAAGTCCCCGGTATTGTATCAACAACTTTAATTTTCCTTAATGGTGGCAGTTTTTTGGGCGCTTGTGGAAGGTCTTGATTCAAAGAAGTACTGGCTGGCGAAGTATTAGAAGTTTCATCTTCCTTGATAGCATCCGTAAAATCAATGGTTTTATCTATTGCTTCCCTTACTTTATCAATTTTGTCTAAGATGTTTTTAAGCTTTCCGTCTTGTAATAAATCTGCCGGTGCTGCTCCATCCCTTAAGCTTCCGACATAATCTAACCAATCACCTAAATCTATTGATTCGCTTCCTAAACCTGCCCTTGGAAGTTTTTTTTGCCAACTCATATCATGCCCCTTCCCGTAAATTACATAGCCAGATCTTTCTGAGCCGCTTTCATCTCCACTCCATGCATTACTTAGTTTTTCCAACCATGTAGATTTCGGAACAAAGAGGTCAGTAGTGACCAAACTTATAGGCTTACCATCCAAATCCTGTGTCTGCATTTGAATAGTATATAAGTCACCATGCCCATATTTTCCAGTTGCGTTGTCATTATACCAATGTACTGCTCTTGTTTTATCCTCTGTAAAATTTTGTAACTCAACTTGCCCCATTCCATTTTTCACAATATTTACTATATAGTAGCGATCTTCCAGGCCATCGAGGTCTACTGCCCAAATTGGTTTATTTCCTGCAAATTGATAAGGTGTATACCAAGGACAGCTTTTTGTAAGCGGATCAACAGAAAGAAAGCGACCGATCCTTGGGTTATAAATCCTAAATCCATAATCGTACTGGTTTCCTGTTCCGCTGATTTCTGCATCCTGCTCCTTACCATTAAACCCATACCGATATCCACCACTGCTAAAGCTTCTTCCCTGCATCATCATTCCGAAGGGATAATAATCCTGAGCGGTTAGAACATCTGCTGAATAATAATCAACGATTCCATTTTGATCAAGGTCTAAGGCAAGTCGTCTGTCGCTGACGGTTGCAAGAACGTTTCCTAAATGGTTCGATAGCTCATAAACTTTTCTTCCTCTTTCGAAGCTTAAGAAATAGCCGCTTTCAACTCCGGGAAGATTAATTTTTCGGGTAATTGAAGGCATTTCAACATTTAGATTGGGTTTGAATAAGCCGATCCGACTGCTGCCCCGCCGAAGCGGGCAGGCATAAAGATGCGTTTCTGACTGCGTTAATTGTCCGCTGTTCTGGCTGTTATCTCCTCTTGTATAGACGCTCATCACATTTCCGGATGCATCTCTTACGTACCAGGTGGTGAGGGAAGATCCGGGTTTGGTGACGGTTTTACTGATTCTGTTTCCTCCGGCATCATAAGAGTAACTGATGAGAGTATCCTGCTTTTTGATGGAAGCTATTTTTCCATACACATTCCAGTAAATGGAATCGATGCCTTCTTTTACGTCTCTCGTAAGATTACCGGTTTTATCGTAGAGGTAGTTATTCGGGTTTTGACTATTAATATCACCCTGGAATTTATTTGCCGCTATCTTGTCTGTAATCTGGTTTAGCTGATTGGTTTTGGAGTTATAGAGATACGTCAGGTTATCCATGATATTACCATTGTGGCCGTATCTCACGTATTTTAAGATGTTCCCATTGGCATCGTAACCCAAGTTTTCCTTATAGTTATTGATCGCAATTGCATTCCATTGATTGTTTGCAGTATCAAGACCGGTTAATGGCTGCATGGCGGTTAAGCGGTTTAGCTGATCATAGCTGTAGTTATAGAGTACCGGTGCTCCGAGCTTTGGCAGATATACGCTCATGGAGGAGATATTGCCATTGTAGAGTCCTCTGAATCCGGGTACTCCGGTCATTTCTGCAAACGGTTTATTTGACTCGTTTCGGCTTACCGGTTCATAATCTCCTTCATAGTAGTTGAGCACATATCCAAAGGCATCCCTTGCATAAGCTGTTCCTCCGTATCCGTCTCTACCCATATCCCAGGCGAAGGGAGCCGAACTGTTTACCCCTTTCAGCCATCCCTGCATGGTATAGGCAAAGTTTAAGTTTTGAACGTTTTCAGCGCCGATCTCCTGTTTTGCCAGTGGTCCATGCGGATAATAAAAATAAGCCGATTCTTTTTCCCATGTGATGCTGTCTCCCGTTGTTTCTGCACCGATCAGCCTGTTTTCCCCGTCATAGGTATAGCGGTGATAAAACGCATCCTGCTTTCCCGGTTGGTAGGCTACCCAATTTACTTTTCCACTGATAAGATCGTAATTATAGGCAATCTTTTTCCACCGGTTGCCGCCATAGGTATTCATGACGTTTGCTTCATAGATTTTATTGCCGTAGTCCTGCAGAAGTGTATCTACATTTCCGTGGGCATCATAGGAGTAAAAAGTAGCGGTAGCGAAGCGGAATAAAGAATCAGTATTAGAACTGGCTGCTGAATAATAGGCAGTCCATGACACCCTGTTCCTCAAATTTTTTTGAGTAATATAAGGATCAAGATCAACCGGATACGCTTTATCGTACCAGGTTTTAGTGATCTGCTTTCTGGAAGGCAAAGCGGTATTTAACGATACCTTCCTTCCTCTTTCAAAGCTTAAAAGACCGGTTCTGCTACTTTTGCTGAAAACTGCTTTATTCATGGTTCAACGGGCATGATCGTTTTGGCCTGGATAACAATTGCAATGTAAGAACGAAATTTCTTACCGGCAAATATGCAATTCGTTGAAAGATTATTTTTATCAACTTTCAATCTTCTTTGCGAATCCTTTCGGATTCGATTTGGGGGTGGCGGCGTTCGTTTGGTTTCCCGGCCCAGACGGACGGGGCAGCTGAATATCGGGCTTTCAGCCCTTTTTTCTTCCATCACTTTTGGCGTGGCTTTCGCCACCTTTGCCGTTACTTTCGCTTTCCTTCAACCCTCTTTTATCGCAACGCCCTTCCATTCGGTTTTTGAAAATGCAATCATATGCGCAGCGAGATCTTCGGCCTTGACCGGCCGGTATTTTTTTAAGGGCCCGATGAATAAGAAGGATAATACCGGCATCAAAGATTTCATCAGCTCCTCTCCTGTTCTTTTTTCTTTACGGTTGCCGATCAAAAATCCGGGTCTGAAAATGGCGATCGATGGGATGCCAATCGTTGCCACCGCTTCTTCCACTTCGCCCTTTAATCGCAAATAAAAATTACTGCTTTTTAAGTTCGCACCGGCCGAAGAGATCATCAAAAATTTTTGAAAACCGGATGCGGCCGCAAAGGTCGCGGCATGTACAGGAATATCATAATCAATCTTCCGATAAGCGTCCTGATCGCCTTTCACCTTTTTGTTGGTCGTACCAATGCACGAAAACATTACATCTCCGCTTCCAACCGCTTCCCTGAATTGTACGGGATCATTGAAGTCGATCACCCTTGTTTCAAGTTTTGTATCTTGCGGTTCAACCGGACGTCTCACCAATATTCTCACTTTTTCAAATTCGCGGTCAGCTAACAATTGCCGGAGCAAGTCCGCGCCAATCAGACCGGTTGCACCCAATACCACTGCAATCTTCCCGTTCATAAAAAATGTTTAATCAGAAAGGTAGCAATTTTGGCGCATCTCCCGGGATAAATATTACAATAAATCAACAGTTCTCCTGCTGCTCCACTGTAAGTTTGCACCAATTCTTTCAACTACCATTTCAAAAACCGGGCAATGCTTTACAAAATCCTCGTCCTCCTGCATATTCTCTCGGCCATCCTCGGCCTCGGACCGGGCTTTGTAATGATCTATATCGTCAGAAAAGCGAAGACAATGCCGGAGTTGAGACACGCTTATTCAATCCGCAACACCCTTCATGTATTCGTGATGATCGGCGGCACACTGCTGCTCCTGACCGGTCTCGCCATGGGAACGATACATACCTATCTATGGTCAATGGGATGGTACGTTACCAGCCTCATCCTGTTTCTGATCGCATTGATGTTTGGACCACTCGTGCTTTCCCCAAGATCAAAACCGGTGAAACAATTATTAAAAAATCACCGGGACGAAAGCGACGACATTCCCGAGGAATACCATGCCCTTGCACGCAAACTTTTCTTTTTTGAGCGAATGGAAAATCTGATCTTTCTGATCATCATCACACTGATGGTACTAAAACCGTTCTGAAAGAATTAAACCGGGCAGCGGATGAACGAAAGGTATTACACATTCATCCATCGTTCACCATCATGATAAGATTCCCGCAGTTCTTTACGCTACCGAAGAAAACCTCAAATGTGCAAACGATTTTCAGGATTTCCGCTTCTCAAAAAGTATTCACAACCGCAGGAAGTAGCTTTGCAGCAGAAAAAATTCCTCAAACTAAATTCTATACTCCATGGATACAAATACCTCCAACGAAATTGATGTAAGGGTTTTAATACCGATTAAACGCCACGAACTATTGCTTCAGATGTTCGGAGATCTGCCGGTTGATGAAAGCTTTGTTTTCATAAATGACCACGATCCGATTCCCTTATTTTACGAGTTCAAATCAATCTATGGTGATGTGGTGGGATGGCAATATTTAAACCGCGGCGGACGCGAATGGAAGGTGAAGGTTACCCGCACTGAAGCATCAGAAAGCCGCAAATCAGATGTGGTAGCCACCCTGATCGACCTGAGAAAAGTCGATAAGAAAGACTGGAAGCAGGTAGTCTTCCACCGCTACGGAATGATGGAGGAAGGCACCACCATGGAGCTGATGGCAAGAGAAGATCCAAAGGAAATTCATGAAATTTTCAATACCAAATTCGCCGGCAAACATAGCTGGCAATACATAAAGGAAGTGCCCGCGGAATTCGTAATCCACCTTAAAAAAGAAGTGATGACGGGCCTGGGTGATGATGGATTTTCCGTTGTAAACACCTTCGATCTGCGGCCTTATCCGCCGGCAGAAAGACACGAAATGTTTTACAAGGCATTTGCCGATATAAAAGCGGGAGAAGCATTTGAATTTTTAAATGACCATGATCCCAAACCCTTATACTACCAGATGGAGGCCGAAAGCAACGAACCTTTCAGGTGGGAATACCTACAAAAAGGTCCGGAAACCTGGAAAGTCAGGGTGATAAAAGTGAAGGAATAAAGTTGGTTTTTCTGGAACCTCAACGGCGGCTGAACCAACCGGAAATCGGGCTTATTCCTTAATTTCGTCTATGAATCTGCAACAAAGCGTTTCCTTGAAGCCGTACAATACGTTCGGCATTGATGCCCGTGCGGCCTATTTCACTACGTTCTCAACGGCTGACGATATCAGCGAAATTCTGTCCGATAAAAAACTGCCGGGAAAGCCGATTATCCTCGGTGGCGGCAGCAACATTCTGATCACCAAAGATATTGACGGCCTCGTACTGAAAAATGAGGTGAAAGGTTTGGATCTGATTCTTGAAGATGACCACCATTACTATGTGAAGG
>JAFAEW010000082.1 GCA_023423835.1 Bacteroidota bacterium
GGGAATATGTATATCGGTGCGGCATAGAAAAAAAGCTCCTTTTTTGAGGAGCTTTAAAATTAGATATAGTTATTCTTTTTATACCGTTTTCACTGCTTATTTTAATCTAAGCTCATCAGATACCGTCAATTTTGCACGGCCTTTTTTACGGCGGCTCGCCAGAACCTTGCGTCCGTTGGCAGTTTGCATACGCTTACGGAAACCATGAACGGATTTACGACGGCGCCTGTGCGGTTGAAATGTACGTTTCATAAATTAAAAAATTTTTACTAAAAAATTGAATTTCAACTTACAGGCAACAGTCACCATCACTGCCACCCGGTGAAAGGACGGCAAAGGTAATAGAAAAATTTAATTGAGAAAAGGAATCTGAAGTATTTTAAGTTTTAACAATCGGGCCTTTTGCCTGGATTGTGTAGGATTTCACAGAAGGCCGAAAGATGTGGTCTCACCAGGACTCGAACCTGGATCTAAAGTTTAGGAAACTTCTATTCTATCCCTTGAACTATGAGACCAAAATTTGAGGGGCAAAAATAATATTAATGACCATAACTTTTTCGCTATTTTTATAATTCATACACATTTGAAGGATTAATAGGTTTAAATATGAGATTTTTTAGTTTTCTTATCGTTTGTGTTTCAATCGCTTCCATTGCCAGGTCGCAGGAGATCAGGTTTAACCATCAGACAGTATATGTGGTAGATATGAACAAATCAGCAGAATTTTATGAAAAGGTAATGGGCTTAACAAGAATTGAAGAACCTTTTCATGATAATAAGCACATCTGGATGAAGACCGGTGCCCACAGTCAGTTGCACATTGTGGAAGGAGCCAAATCGGTACAGCCCCACGATATCAATATTCACATGGCATTTTCTGTTGATTCACTCCAAAAGTTTATTGATCATTTGGATTCGATGCAGGTTAAATATGGCGATTGGTCGCAAAAATCCAAATCTCCCCAAAAACGCCCGGATGGAATTTTACAGATCTACCTGCAGGATCCCGACGGCTACTGGATTGAAGTGAATAACGACCGGTCTTAAAATGCTGATCCGTCTCACCTCAAAACCACCGGAATAGATTTTATGAAAGGATAAAACTTTCTGACTTCGCCCGTCTGCATTTGAACCTTATCTTTGCCGACTTAAATTCTTATAATGAAGTTTTACAACTTTTTGATCAAATACCGTTTTTGGCTGAGCATTGTGGCAATTGTAATTGCAGTGGTTTTGAATGTTACGGGAACCGGCTTTTGGCCCACCTTTCCCTTATATTTCGTGGCGCTGATCGGACTTTTCAGCCATTTTTTTATCGGCCCCATGCGTTTGGTGCAACAGCCGATGGAAGAAGGCAATATGGAAGAAGTGGAACGAATTATGAATACGATCTGGTTTCCAAACCTTTTATATAAACCTGTGCGTTCAACCTATTATACTTTGAAAGGAAATATTGCGATGATGCAGCAGGATTTCGATACAGCGGAAAAACATCTGAAAAAAAGTTCCGACCTCGGAAGTCCGATGCCCGAGGCCGAAGGCGCCAATAAGCTGCAGCTTGGAATGATGGCATTACAAAAAGGTGATTTTAAGGGTGGGGAAAGCTATATCAGGGCAGCTTTGCGGCTGGGGTTGAATGATAAAGAAAGCGAAGCCGTTGCTTACCTGAGCATGTGCCAGATATTTATGAATAAGCGCGAATTCAGGGCCGCAAAAGAATACTTCCGGAAGGCAAAAGCCCTGAAACCACGAACCGAACAGGTGGTAAGCCAAATCAAGGAAATAGAGAAATACATATCCAGAATTCCGGGATAAGTTTAAATGAGGCAGCTCCGGCACTCATTTGCGGGGCTTTAACATTAAACTTATTCAAAAAGCACAATAATCGAAATTTCACCTCGTTTATATATCTGCATTTGACAAGTGCAATCCACTTCAAAAAAATCAGATATGGCTACTCTTGAAGCGTTGGTAAGTTACATGTATGGAGAACTTTCACCCGAGGAAAATCGAAAAATTGAAGAAGAGCTTCAGCTAAGCTGGCCGTTAAGGGAAAAATTTGCGGTATTAAAAGAATCGTACTGGCGCCTCGAACGGATTAATCTCTTATCGCCACGCAAAAAAACGATTGCACACATTATGGAATATGCGGCAAAAACCTCCAAAATTTCCTCCAATTTGAAAGCCTGATCCAAATCCTTAATTTTGGCCGCTTTCAAAAAACATGACAAGAAAAGAACGATTTGCCTTTGTTATTGAATATTTCGAACGTGAAATGCCGGTGGCTGAAACCGAACTGCATTTTCACAATCCCTATGAATTATTGGTTGCCGTAATTCTTTCGGCTCAATGTACGGATAAGCGAATCAATCTTACCACCCCCGCCTTATTCCAACAGTTTCCGACCGTTGAAGCATTGTCGAAAGCCGATTTTGATACGCTGTTTCCGTTTATCAAAAGCATTTCTTATCCCAACAATAAAACAAAACATCTGCTGGGAATGGCCCAAAAGGTTATGCAGGATTTCAACGGCGAAATTCCGATGACGGTGGAGGAGCTGATGCAGCTTCCCGGTGTCGGTAGAAAAACCGCCAATGTGATCACTTCAGTGGTTGACAGGCAGCCGCGGATGGCAGTGGATACGCACGTTTTTAGAGTGGCTGCAAGAATTGGATTAACATATCGCGCCAAAACACCGCTGGCTGCAGAAAAACAATTGGTGGCCTTTCTACCGGAAGACCTCATTTATAAGGCGCATCACTGGCTGATCCTGCATGGCCGGTATGTGTGCGTGGCGAGAAAACCGAAATGCGGCATTTGCGGATTAAAACCGGCCTGCAAGTATTTCCAGGCAAACAAAGAAAAACTGCTTTGAAGATCGGTTATTGAGGAAAAAATTTTACTTTTATTGCTGAGTGATCGCCAATCTATTGAAGTTCTAATAAAAAAATCCGATGAAAAAAATTGTCCTTACAGCTTTTATTTTGAGTGTTTTCGGTTCTGCAAATGCTCAAAACTGGGATAGTCTTGCAAAAGTGGCTGCAAAAACCGAGGTTTGGGAACCTGTACCTCCGGTAGTCAGCCCGGGGAAAACCTGCGGCGACGCACCCGGCGATGCGATAATTTTATTCAACGGAAATAATCTCGACAAATGGCGCTCTGTGAATGACACCTCCCGGCCGGCAAATTGGCTCGTGGAAGGCGATCATTTTACCGTAAATAAAAAGGCGGGTAATATTGAAACGAAAGAGCGGTTTATGGATTATCAACTGCATCTCGAATGGCGGATTCCCAAAGATATTGAGGGCGAAGGACAAGCAAGAGGCAACAGCGGCGTATTTCTCGCAAGTACCGGACCGGGCGATGCGGGTTACGAAATACAGATTCTCGATTGCTACAACAATAAGACGTATGTGAACGGACAAACCGGATCGGTGTATAAACAGGGAATTCCCCTGGCCAATGCCTGCAAAAAACCTGGAGAATGGCAGACTTACGACATCGTTTGGACCGCTCCGCGCTTCAATTCAGATGGCAGCTTACTGACGCCTGCCACGGTTACCCTTTTTCACAATGGCGTTTTGCTTCAAAATAATTTTCAACTGAAAGGACAAACCGTTTGGACCGGCTCGCCCTCTTATAGCCCGCACGGCGCTTCTCCCATCAAACTCCAGTCGCATGGCGATCCGAGTAAACCCATCAGCTTTCGCAATATCTGGGTAAGGCCATTGAATCCACCGGCTGCCGGCAGCTAACACAATTAACGATTTAATGATTCGGTAATATTGGGTTAATGATGGGTTAACAGTCCGATTCTTTTTTTGCACAAAATTTATTACGATGCAAGAAAGGATTGGAAAACTGATAGCCGGATTTTTGTTGATGGTCGTTTTCCATTTGAAAGCAGACGCGCAAAACGGCAGACTCACGGGAAAAGTATCAGACGATAAGAATGCACCGGTAGCAGCAGCCACCCTCACGGAGCTTATCACACACCAAATATTTATTTCTAATGCTGACGGAACATTCAGCCTTCCCCTTCCCGCCGGCAATCAGTATGTGCTGGAGATAAAGGCCATTGGATTTATTACAAAAACCATTACCGATATCGAAATCAAAGCAAACGAAGTCACCGATTTGCCGGTATTTCTCGCTTCGTCCGAAAATCAATTGGAGGAAGTGGCAGTAACCACCTCTTCAAGAAAGGAATCGGTAAACAGTATGCTGCGATTTCAAAAGAATACGCCGGTAGTGGCACAGGTGGTTTCCGCTGAATCGATTAGAAAATCGCCGGATAAAAACACAGGAGAGGTGTTGAAAAGGGTTACCGGGTTATCGCTGCAGGAAGGGAAATATATAGTGGCAAGAGGACTGAGCGATCGCTATAACCAGGCCATGCTCAACGGCGTTTTACTTTCATCAACCGAGGCTGACCGAAAGACATTTTCATTTGATTTATTTCCGGCCTCTGTGATCGAAAATATTGTTGTAAACAAAACCTTCATGCCCGAAAATCCGGCAGAATGGGCAGGCGGATTAATCCAGATTACCACCACGGATATTCCTTCGAAAGGCTTTCTCGATGTTCAGATCGGAACGAGTTTTAATACGGCAACCATCGGAAAGGATTTTAACCATGCGAAAGGAGGAAGCCTTGACTTCCTGGGATTTGATGACGGATCACGGGCGCTTCCCGCAGGTTTTCCCACAAAATCTGCCTTCGCAGCCCTCCCTGTTGATCAAAAAATTGCAAACGGAATACAAGTGGCTTCCAAAGACTGGGGTTATGAAACAAATAACAGCGCTTTAGCAACCCTCGGCCAATCGTTGCGGCTGAACGGCGGGTTCAATACCCGTGTATTCAATAAAGAAACCGGTGGCGTTTTCTCGATCAACTACAACCGCAGCCTGCGAAATCTCGAATATCAAAACCGGTTTTTCAACATCAATCAAACCAAAGCAGAGCCGTCATTTGACTATCTCAACAATAAATACGATGAAGAAACCATGTTGGGTGGAATGGCCAATTTTTCAATGCGCCTTTCGAAAAACAATAAAATTTCCTTCAGAAACCTGTTAAACGTACACACCAACAATTACACGGTTTTAAGAACGGGAAAAGACTTTGAAGCGGATGCAGTTTCGGGAGAAAATATCAAGGCATATGAATATGGATTTAAGCAAACCACTTTCTCTAATAATGAATTACAAGTCGAACAGTCTTTTCTGCAGCTAAAGGCAAAGCTCAATGCATTTGGCAGCTTCACAATAATTGATCAGTACGTTCCCGATCAGAGAAGGTTGCAATACAACCAGCAGGGACATGATCTTCAGTCACCCTGGGCGGCATTGATCTCCAATACGCTTTCGCAAAAAACCGGCAGTATTTTTTATTCCAATCTCAACGATTACATCTACAGTACGGGAGCCGATCTTCAAAAAGAATTTAAGCTGTCAGGAATAAAGCAATCGGTTAAAGGCGGATATCTTCTGCAGGTGAAAGACCGGTTATACAACGCAAGGCCGTTCTCGGTTTACCTTCCGTCAGATGATCCCGGGCTGAAAATGGAGAATCCATCTGAAATTTTTGATGCCGCAAACTTTGGAACCGCGGCCGATCAATTTCATTTCGATGAATTATCCGGAATTTATTTCCGCTACATGGCGCATTCAATCTTAAACGCCGCCTATGTTCAATTTCAAAATGAGATCGGAAAAAATATCAGACTCACCTGGGGAGCGAGGTATGAAAATTTTGATCAGCGAACCGGGAGTAAAAAGCCGTCTGATCCCCGCTACAACGATCGGAGGTCGTCTGATATCCTGCCGTCTGTAAATGCTACTTACCGGATCAATTCTTTATCGAACCTTCGGGTGGCGGCTTCTCAGACACTTATCAGACCTGAATTTCGCGAACTTACTTCCACTGCGTTTTTTGATTTTGAGCTGGGAGCTACGGTCATCGGAAATCCTGGGCTCGTTACAACCAAAGTATCCAATATTGACCTGCGGTATGAGTTGTATCAAAAGCCGGGAGAGCTGCTAACGGCGGGTTTGTTTTATAAGTACTTCAAAAATCCGATAGAACTCGTATTTAACCAAACCGGAGCAGGTTCCTCAAATACTTTCAATTATATCGACAATGTTCAGACGGCTGCCAAGACCTACGGAGCGGAAATAGAATTCAGAAAGAAGCTGGATGCCGTTTCCTCAACCGTAAAAAACTTCACAATCCAGGGCAATTTCACCTACATCTATAATCGCGTACAGTTTAAAGAGCAATCCTTAGACAGACCGATGCAGGGACAGTCGCCCTATCTTTTAAACCTTGGATTGCTATATGAAGATCAGGAAGGTAGTTGGAGCGGTTCATTGCTGTTTAACCAGTATGGAAGAAGAATTCTTTATGTGGGAAATGAACAGATACCGGCTATTTGGGAAGCGCCGCGTCCGTTGCTCGATCTTCAGCTTGCAAAAGCCGTCTTAAACGGAAAAGGAAAGGTTACCTTAAATGTGACCGACCTGCTCAACCGGCCCGCTTTGTTTTATCATGACCTGAATGCCGATAAAAAATATTCAGCGGATGATGCCCTGGCATTGAAAAGAAAGTTCGGAACCGGAGTCAGCGTCTCTTTCTCTTACAAGATAAAATAGACAATCAATTAACATTCGATTATTCAAAAAAAGCAAACATGAAAAAGCTCATTTTATTTATTTCTTTGATCGCACTGATCAGTACTTCCTGCCGGAAAATTGAAGCCGATGGCGAGGCGGTAAAGCCAGGTCCGCCGGAAGAAAATCTGGTATTGGAAGGAAAAATCTCATCAGACCGGGTTCTGAAATCGGGTAGCAGCTACACCTTAAGAGGATTCGTTTATGTAGTGGATGGAGCCACGCTCACGATCGAACCCGGCACTATCATTAAAGGAGAAAAGAGTGCAAACACAAGAGGCACACTCGTGATCACAAGAGGATCAAAAATCATTGCCGACGGCACGAGGGACCGGCCCATCATTTTCACCTCAGATCAGCCAAATCCTGAAAGAGGTGATTGGGGAGGAATAGTGGTTCTCGGAAAGGCAACCACCAATGCAAGTTTTAATGGCGTTGCAGGGGAAGGATCGGTTGAAGGCGGTGTAAACAATGCGGAAGGTCTTGGATTATTTGGCGGTAATGATGATAATGATAACTCGGGCATTCTCAGATATGTGCGGATCGAATACGCCGGTTTTGCCTATCTGCCCGATAACGAGTTGAATGGCCTCACCCTTGCCGGTGTCGGAAAATCTACGGTAATCGATTATCTGCAGGTGTACAAGGCAAATGATGATGCGGTCGAATGCTTTGGTGGTGCGGTGGATTTACGACATCTCTTCCTTGTGAGCACGTTGGATGATGACCTCGATACCGATAACGGCTGGAAAGGAAATGTGCAATGGGCAATTATCGTGAGAGACTCAAGTGTGGCCGACATTTCAAAAAGTGAAGCTTTTGAAAGCGATAACGATGGAAACGGAAGCAACCTTTTGCCGCAGACATCGGGTGTTTACAGCAACATTACTGTCATCGGTCCGAGAGCAACGAAAAATAACAAAGGCAACAGCTTGTTTCTGGCGGGAGCACAGATCAGAAGAAACTCCTCGATCTCCATTTTCAATTCGATATTTATGGGATGGGGAACAGGCATTCTGATTGATGCAAGCAAGGGCGTAGCCACTGATCAAAACATTCTCTCTGGAAATCTCGTTCTCCAAAATAACATCGTTTCAGGGGCCGAAACGCCCATCGGTTATGCGCCGGGTACGGCCGGTCAATCGGGCTGGAATGCCGATTCTGTCAAAAATTGGTTCAGCAGGCCGGACAATGGAAATTCAATCTTTGATGCCAATTCAGAAATTTTGCTGAAGGATCCGTTCAACTATCAGCAACCTGATTTTACGCCGCTAATGAATTCGCCGGTGCTCGCAGGCGCATCCTTTGACCATCCTAAATCAGCAGCATTCGTAAAAGTACCCTATCGTGGGGCCGTTGGTCCGGAAGGAAGTGCAGATGCCGACTGGTGGAAAGGATGGACGAAAACCGGTTTTTAATTTGTTTCAGTTGTTGTGGTTTTGAAAAAAGGCTGCCTTAGTGCAGCTTTTTTATTTCCGTACAACTCAATTCTCCGGATTTCTTTCAGATAAAGTAAATCCAACCGTCGTTCCAACATTTGGTTTACTGCGCGCATGAATGGTGTGGCCGTGTGCCTCGATGATGTGTTTGCAGATCGACAATCCAAGACCGGTACCGGCAGCATATTTGTTTCGTCCCCGGTCAGTGCGATAAAAACGTTCAAAAATTCTCGGCAGCAATTCCTCCTGAATGCCGATTCCGTCATCGCTGATTTCTATCAAAACCCTTTTCTCATCGGGCTGATAGATGCTTGCGATAATATTGCCACCGATATTGCCGTATTGAATGGAATTATTAACGAGATTGGTCAGTACCTGGCCAATCTTTTCCTTATCGGCATATACAACAACCGGCGTATCACATCCTTTTTTGATCGTTGCTTTAATCTCACTTTTCGACATCTTCATCGACAAGGAATCAAACACTTCTTTAATGAGATCCTGAATAACAAAGTTTTCCTTGTCTAAACTTTGTTCGCCACTTTCCAGTCTTGAAATTTCATCGAGATCATTTACCAGTTCAACAATCCGCTCGATGTTTCTGTGGGTATTACGCAAAAACTTTTTACTGAGTTCGGGATTTTCCATTGCCCCATCGAGCAGCGACTCTACATAACCCTGAATTGAAAAAATCGGGGTTTTAAATTCATGCGAAAGATTCTGCAAAAATTCCTTCCGGTAGTTTTCATTTTTCTTCAGCACCTCAATTTCTTCCCGTTTTTTATCGGCCCATTTTTCCACATCGCCCCTGACTTCATCAATGCTTTTTCTCGGCAGAATGTATTTGTAATACATCTCTTCCTTCCTGCTTGCCTTTGTGTTGAAAATGAATTTATAGATCAGCTTGATTTTCCGGAAAATGAACGCATCTAAAACGTAATGAAACAGGAAGTAACCGGCTGCAAGGTTAAATAAAAATGAAACGAGTGCGAGATAGTAGTTCTTACTTACCAGGTAAAAGCAAATACCCACGGGGACCGATATGCAAACGGCCGTAAAAAAAGCGAGTTTTCTGGGTGAAAAGTTTTGAATATTAAACATATACTGCCGATAATTTTGTCTCGAAAGCTAATCTATAAATCCTTAAAAAATAATTAATGTTTGCAAGAGATATTTACAATGCATTAAATATTTTTCAAACGGTAGTTTACAGATCCGGAAGGTTATTCAGCTGGCGCTGCCTTCAGGAAAAATGTTCGGTCACTTCAAATTTATATCCTTTGCCTTTCACGGTTTTTATACAATCAAGTCCAACTTTCTGGCGGATCTTCCGGATATGCACGTCGATGGTTCTGTCGCCCACAATAACATCATCGCCCCATACTTTGCTCAGGATTTCCTGTCGTCCAAACAACCTTCCCGGCTTTGAGGCGATAAGGTAGAGTAGTTCGAATTCTTTTTTTGCGAGCAGTATCTCTTCGCCGTCTTTAATGATCAAAAACCTGATGGGATCAATTGTGAGATCTCCCACAGTAAGAGGTTTTATTTCATCTTGGCGGCTTCTTCTCATCAACGCGTTTATCCTTGAGAGCAGAATTTTCGGACTGACAGGTTTAGTGATGTAATCATCACCGCCCGTTTCCAATCCCCTTACATGCGTTGCTTCATCACTGAGGGCGGTTAGAAAAAGAATGTAGGTTTCTTTGAAAGAAGGATCGAGCCTTAATATGCGGCAAACTTCTATCCCGGTTTTGTAGGGCATCATCACGTCTAACATAATAAGGTCGGGTCGTACTTCCCTCGCCAGATCCAGGGCTTCGTTTCCGTTAATGGCGGTAAAAACCTGATATCCGTTTTTTTGAAGCGTATAGGCAATGATCTCTAAGATATCGGGATCATCTTCCGCTATCAATATCTTTTTCGTTTCCATTAACAATTTCTTCAGGCAAAGATAATTTTAACAATCCAAAGCCAACATCGGCGGGTATTATCTTATTGTTAAGTAGTATATGATTAAATTTGCCTCTAAGTATTAAAGGCTAAAAATGACAGGACCAATTATGAAAACACTTGTTACGGCTATTATTTCTTTCTTGTTAGTTTCTGTTTTAAATGCCCAGTCGGGTACCACAAAAAAAATTCCATTTTCACGATTATATTTCCATGAATCGATCGAAACTACCCAAAAGAAGATTATGGATGCTGACGGATCGAAGGATAAATTGTTTACACCTACCTCTAATGAAACGCTCAACCAAACGCTTACCCATTCACTTATTGGCCGGGTCGATAAGATCAGGGATGAAATTGAAGAAGATTCAAGCCTCGACAACAATAATAAAATCAAATTTCTGAGGGGGTTGAATGAAACGCTCATCGCTTACCGCACGGAAGCCGGTTTCAGAAACATTAAATATTCTGCTCTGCCGGATCTTCTGAAAACTTTCGAGGAAGCGATGGCAGTGGAAAAAAAAGGTCTTTCCATTGCACCGCTGATTCAAAAACATCCCTATGCCGTGGGAGACATCCTGTTGCATACCGTTGCCTTCAGTGAAAATCCGGGGGCCGCTGATGCCAAAAAGCTGTTGGTTTTAAAGTATTGTGCCGAACATAAAGACAAGGCATTGGAAGTTTTGAGCCGCAATCAGGATATGCCGTTTGTCGACAGTATGGTGGCCGTGGTTGCAAGATATGATCCGGAAGGAATTTATACGTATTCGGCCGCAACCACTGCCTTTGCCACTAGGATCAACAACAATTCCGATCCTTTGGTAAAAACGATCAGCGAGATGGCACGTTCAAAATCAGGACGCCAATATTTTCCTTTTCTCGATGAAGTGTACCGCGGCAATCTTTCGCTGAAAGAGATTGACGATGTAATGGACAACGATGTCAAATATTTTCGCCTGCTGGTAAAGACAGCCATCAATTATACGGAAAGAATGAACCGCCGTGATACACCGATGGGAGTGGAAGGATTGCGGGCAAAATTGCAGATGAAGGCCATTGATCCTTTCATCAATACGATCAATGGATTGCATGAATCTCCCAATTCCGTGCGCTTTAAAATACTGCAGCCGCTGAATGCCCAGGAGTTGTACTATCTCGCAATCACCGGCGAAGAGCTGATTTACACTTCAAGTTATGTGAGCGGTGTTTATCCAAGAATCTGGCAAACCATGAAACATCCGAAATCGGATAGCCTGCTGATGAGTGTTCGGTTTGATCATTTTAAAAAGTGGATCAAAATGGCGTCGAATTATAATACCCTTGACGACTTCTTAAAACGTATGGATAAGCCGAATGCGCAAATGCTGATGAAGGCATTTGTAAGTAATCTTGATAAAACCGGCGACCTGGAAGATGCCGTTGATGTCGCGAATTCTTATGCCAGCATCACCGATAAGGATGTGCAAAAACTCATCCTCAATCAAATAAAGACGCATCTTCAGACTGCTGAAAATTCGCAAGACGAACGCGCCACGGATATCTATTACATTTTGAATACGCTGTTTACCTCGATGGATACCACAAAAAAAGTCGATGTTTCAAAACTATTGGGCATTCCTCCCGCCTATTATATGCCGAGTAAGAATCTTAAGGATAGCTCGGGAAGAATTATCGTGCAGCAGTTCTTCTATGGCGACAAGGATGGTCAAACCGTATTCAACGGCTTTGTGAACAGCATGAACAATGCAAACTGGAAGATCAGCCCCTCTAAATACTGGGTTGCTATTTCGAGTACGAAGGGCACGCCGGTAACGGTTTATGCTAATCGTCCGCTCGACGAAACGCAGAATCTCGATGCCAAAGCGCAGGCTGAGTTAAATGATTATCTGGCCAATAAGGGGATTGAACCGACGGTTGTAATTCATCGCGGTCACAGTTATTGGCTACCTGCTACCATTCAGCAACTCGTTCCTTCGGCTGAAGTGGTGATGTTGGGAAGCTGTGGTGCCTATCAGAGTCTTGATAAGATTTTGAGTATTTGTCCCACCGCACAGATTGTGGCATCGAAGCAAACCGGAAGCGGGCTTATCAATCATCCGATGGTATTTGATATGCTCGAGATGCTAAGGCAGGGAAAGGATCTTAACTGGATTCAGCTTTGGGCACAACTGCACCGCCGGCTGGGAAAGAATGAATTATTTGATGACTATGTTCCGCCACAGAAAAACCTCGGTGCACTGTTTTTGATGGCCTACAAACAGTTGCAGGACAGAAGGGTGGATGACCAGGATGCACAAGATGTGACTACATTCGAAAGGAAACCCGCTCCTCCCTCGATTGCGGATGCCCGCTGATCTCCAAGACCGCGCTGATTTTTCCTCTTCGCTTATCTGCATGCTCAGCGGGAAATTATCTTGGTTTATCTCCCGCAGACACCGCTGAGTTTCGCGGATTTTTTCTCTGCGTTTCTCTGCGTGCTCTGCGGGAAACTTTCTTCAAATTGTCTCCGCAGATAGTGCGGATTTTCGGTGATTTTTCTCTGCGTTCATCTGCGTGCTCAGCGGGAAATTATCTTGGTTTATCTCCCGCAGATAGCGCTGAGTTTCGCGGATTTTTTCTCTGCGTTTCTCTGGGTGCTCCGCGGGAAACTTTCTTCAAATTGTCTCCCGCAGATAGCGCTGATTTTCGCTGATTTTTTCTCTGCATTCATCTGCATGCTCAGCGGGAAACTCGGGGAAACTTCGTCACCTGCTATTTCCTTTGCCTGAACATCCATTCCCACATCAGTGGTTCACTATAGGCCGCGATCCAGGAAAAATGTCCCGTATCAGGATAGAGCGTCAGACCGGGTTTGGCTCCTGTCCGTTTTAAGGCATCGGCCATTTTGACCGAATAGTCCGGATTCACGGTTGGATCTTCTGCTCCATGAAAAATCCATACAGGAACCCTGGAAAAAACAGAAGCCGTGGCTTCGTCTCCTCCTCCGCAAACGGGAACGGCAGCAGCAAACAGATCCGGATAGCGGGCCAGCAAATCAAAAGTTCCAAATCCTCCCATTGATAGTCCCGTAATATAAATCCGGTCAGGATCAACCGGCATTGATTTCATCATTTTTTGAATCAATCCAATCACCAGCTTCATAGGCTTTGAAGGTGCGGATTCCAGTTTCATGTTTCCATTATTATATCCTGTAAAGTTTGACCATCGGTCACCGGCCGGACATTGCGGCGCAACAACGATGGCCGGATGTAATTTCATCTGCTCATCAGACGCCAGATTTGCTATTCCCCATTTTAATTGTGCTTCATTGTCATTTCCCCTTTCACCGGCACCGTGTAAAAAAATCACGAGCGGATATTTTTTGCCCTGAACATTATCCGGATACAGTTGCCGGTACAGCAGTGTGTCATTTTTCTCCACATACTTCTCATAGCTGAACCTTGAAACCGGCTGCGCATCAGAAGTTTTTGAAAAGGCAATCAACGAAAAAAATGAAGCGAAAATAAATTTGCATATTCTCATATTCTTTAATTTTCAGTGAAAATATAAAAAACTCCTCAGCGGCTCTCGTAAAATTCAACCTTTTCGCTACGGTATGAAAAACCTTCAATCTAAAATCGAACATAAATAAGCTGATAGATCAATCTGATATAATTTTTTGTTGCCTGCTTCCTCCCCACAATGTACCGATTAAGATACGTTATTATTATCTTCCCTAAAAATTAGCCTAATGGAAAAGGTAAATCTATTACAGAAGCTTGAATCCTTTTCAGACCACTGGTCGCCGAAAATTGTCGGGCAATTAAATGGGCAACACGTCAAACTTGCAAAACTGAAGGGAGAATTTATCTGGCATCAACATGCAAAGGAAGACGAGCTATTTTTCGTAATAAAAGGTCTTTTAAAGATTGAATTGCGGGATAGAACAATCACACTGCATGAAAATGAGTTTGTGGTGATACCTAAAGGTGTAGAACACCGGCCGGTGGCCGATGTAGAAGTATCGGTTCTTTTATTTGAACCAATGACAACCATCAATACCGGAAACGTGGCAAACGAACTTACTAAAACGGAGCTTGATATAATTTAAACCGCTCTTATTAAAAACTAAAGACCGGTGTTTTTACATCGTGATAAAACAGAAACGTCCATCCTTCCTCGCCGCCTTTTTCCCACCAGCGTTTTCTCAATTCCATCGCCTCACGCCCATTATAATCGTATTTGGCGACATACTTGTGTTTCATCTGTGAAATATTTGGCGCCACATCGCCGCCAAAAAAGATGGTGTCACCATTTTCCCTCACCCAGAATACCTGGTGATAAGGCGAATGGCCATCCGTTATTTTATACTCTATATAATCATCTATAAAACCATTGCCATTGAGATAAGTGACCTGCGGATTATCATCCAACACCATCAATTCATCCTTCATATACGAGGGAGAATCCGCTTCCAAAGCGGTTTGCAATTCCTTTTCCTGCACATAATACCGGGCATTGGGAAAGGCCAGTTTCGAATGTCCTAATCTGTCTTTAACGGCTATGCCTCCGGCGTGATCTTTATGCAGGTGCGACAACAACACCTTCGTAACATCGGTTGATTGAATACCGGCTTTCGAAAGATTGGAATATATCTGCAATTGCCGGTTTTGTGAGAAGCCAAGTCCCGTATCAAACAATAAAATATCGCCGGAGGTAATAACGGCGAAAGGTTGCACTTCCACCAACAGACTTCCCCTCGTACGTTCCTGAAGGTCATCTTTGCCTTCCTCAAATGGTTGAAAAATCTTGGTTTGATCAATGGTAAAAACGCCTTCCGAAAGTGGGATCACCTTTTCCATCTGTTTGCTTTTTAATTATCGTAAAACCATCTGCCTGTCTGCATCCAGTCTTATCAGAATAAATATCAAAACGGTAAAGGTAAGCAAAGAGCTGCCGCCATAGCTTATCAGTGGCAATGGAATCCCGATAATCGGGAATAATCCGATCGTCATACAGATATTGACCGCAATATGAAAAAACAATACACTTGCAACGCAATAGGCATATACCCGGCTAAATGTACTTCGCTGTCGCTCCGCGATCTTGATAATCCGGAAGAGCAGCAACATGTAAATGCCGAGGAAAACAAAACATCCCACAAATCCGAAAGCTTCACCCAGGGAGGTAAATATAAAATCCGTGTGTTGTTCGGGCACATATTTTCCCCTTGTCTGTGTTCCCTTTAGAAAACCTTTCCCCAGCAATCCGCCCGATCCGATCGCGATTTTACTCTGCCGCACATTGTAGTCGTCGGGTTGCCGTACGGTTTTATCATTGGCTTCCGCCAACTGCGATTTGATGTTCTGGCTACAATCGTATTCCTTTCCCACCATACTGTAAATACGGGTCGATTGATAACACTCAAATACATTATTAAAAATAAAGGGAACCGCGAATCGCTGAACACCTACCGCCACTACCCAGATTGCCGCAATCACCAGCAACACCTGCCGGTTGCGTTTGATTTCGCGCTTCATCAGAAAAATAAAAATGAGCGCGATGACTGTTAAGATAATGGCAAGCATATTCGGTTCCAATACCAGTGTTGCTACCACCAGTGCGCCGAAGGAAAATCCTATTACCAGCAAAATTCCCGGCAATCCTTCGCGATACATTACGATGAAAAAGCTGAGATAAGCCAACGCCAGTCCGGTTTCATGCTGCAAGATCGACAATACCGCCGGCAGCATCGCCAAAACCGTTGCCACCAGTTGCGTCTTTGTTTTAGTGAAATCGGTATCCTGACGGGCTATGTATTTCGACAAGGCCAGGGCGGTAAAGATCTTACAAAGTTCTGCCGGCTGTAGGTTAAATCCTCCGCCAATTGCAATCCAGCTTTTTGAACCGTTGATATCCTTTCCGATGGCAAACGTTAGCAACATCAGAAAGATCCCCAATACATAAAAAAGATTGGCGAAAGCGGTATACAACTTACTGTCGCTCAGTAAGATAAATGTGGAGGCAACGAAGCAGATGCCCACGAAGAATAGCTGCCGGCTATAGTTGGTCTGGCCAAGGAAAAACGACTGAACTGAGAACGTATCAGGATTATATTCCACCATAAAAATGCAGACGACGCCGATAATTACAAGGCTTGCATACAAGAAGATCATCAGCCAGTCAATCCCTTTTGATATGGATCCGTTGAGTGTGTTGGTCATTTTTCTCTATCGCTTCTTTTGTGTTTTCCTGTCCTGGTTAATGATCGGCTGCCGTTGCTTTTCTGATCCGCTGTCGGGAACCTTACGGTCGGGCTCGGTTTCAGGATCAAATGTTACTTTGCCGCTTTCCGGCGTATTTTCAAATACGGGTGGCTTATCGGCCTCCAGTTGCTTCTGTTTCGCGAGTCTCGCCAGCTTCAGTGAATCTTGTCGTGCATACCAGTTTTTTACAGCCGAAGGAATCAGATCGGCGCCCGAAATCCTTTCTACTTCCGGTAAGCGTCTTGTTGAAATGGTATCATTCAGATATTTCTCCATCATCAGCGAGGCGATCGGCGCCGCCCAGGTAGATCCGTATCCCGCATTTTCAACCACCACGGCAATCGCTATCTTCGGATCTTCCATTGGTGCAAAAGCCACAAATAGCGAGTGGTTCTTTCCATGTGGGTTTTGAGCGGTTCCCGTTTTCGCACAGATATTGTAGCCCGGGATCTGCGCCCTCGTTGCCGTTCCCGAAGTTGTTACATCCCACATGCCGAGCTGCACGGCATCAAAGTCGGTAGCCGAAATGTTGGTCACCTGGTGCCTGATCCTGAACCGGCCGAGGAAGGATGTATCAGCCGTCGTTTGATTTTCTATACTGTCAACAAAATGCGGCGTGTAATACCATCCCTTATTGGCAATGAAACACATCGCATTGGCGAGTTGCAGCGGTGTAACGAGCATTCTGTCCTGACCAATGCCGAGTGTAAGGATGTTGCAACTGTTCCAGCGTGCAAATCCCCCAAAATCTTTGTTGTACCGTGAAGTATCGGGAATATTTCCGGCATCTTCACTGGGAAGATCCACCTGCAGCTTCTCACCGAGCCCGAATGCGTTCATATAATATTTCCATTTCAAATAGCCGGCCTGTGTATTTGGAAATGCCCGGTTGTCTATCGCTTTCCTGAAGACATCGCAGAAATAGGCATTGCAGGAATGCGCAATCGCAAGCCGGAGATTTGCCGCATGTCCCGGATCCTTGTGTTCACATTTTACCCCTCTTCCACAGGCGAAATATCCGCCGCGACAAGGATAGCCGTAAGCCGGCGTAATCAATCCTTCATCCAAAGCTACCAGTGCGCCGAGCGGTTTGAAGGTACTGCCCGGAGGATATTGTCCCTTGATAGCGCGGTTCAACAAGGGACGCGCCGTATCTAAAATCAGCTTTCCAAAATTGCTTCGCCTTTCTGATCCGGTTAATAAGTTCGGATTATAAGACGGACTCGTTGCCATGGCGAGGATGCCGCCCGTTTTGGGATTGATGGCAACCGCGCTTCCTATCTTATTTCCCAATAGCTTTTCGGCCAGTTGCTGCAATTCGATATCGAGGCTCGTGTACAAATTCCGTCCGGGAATGGCCGCCGTATCGAAGATGCCTTTTTCGTAGCTTCCCTGGATACGATTGCGGTTGTCGCGGATATAACGTTCCACACCGCGCTCTCCCATCAATACCCGTTCATAACTTCTTTCAAGCCCCGTCATGCCGGCATAATCGCCCTGCAGATAACCCTCGTCTTTATGACGCCGCAAAAACGAAGAGTCCACTTCTCCCAGGTATCCGAGTACATTTCCCGCCGAATTGAAAGGATACTTTCTTACCGGCCTTTCCTGCAAAATAAAACCCGGGAACTTATACATATTCTCATTCAGCAATGCATAGGTTTCAGGTGTAAGTAGAGCGGCAAAAGTGCTCGGTTTATAACTGCTGTTTTTAATGATCGCAGTGATGATGCGTTTGTGGTATTCGGCCGAATCAATTCCCAGGATATTACAAAGTGCGGCGGTATCGCTTCCCTTGGTTTCAATGGGCGTAACCACCAGGTCATACATGATCACATTTTCCAGAATGGCTTTTTGTTTGCGGTCATAAATGATTCCGCGATCAGGATAAACCACCTTTCTGAAAATGGCATTATTGGCAGCCATGATCTTGTATTCCGATGAAAATAGCTGCAGATGTATCAATTGACCAATAATGATGATAAACAACGTGAGGAAGATCAACTGTATAACCCTGCTTCTGGATTGATTATATACCGGCATTTTTTATTTTGAACTAGAGGTCAGAAAGATAAGGCAAAGGTGCTGATTGTTTGCGCTGCAAATCTTATTAATTGTTCAAAATTTTATTAAAAAAGAAAGGATTTTAAGATTTTGGAGCCCGGCTGCGGTTTTTCATGGCATCGCCTGTTGCGTCGCACTCTTCAGGGTTCAGGGCAATGATCGGCTATACACGGTCCGCTGTAGCAATCGCCCGTTTTCAGATGACCGTCAATTCCGCTTATCCACTCCCCACATCAGTTTGGTTCGCAGCGTGGAGAGAAAATTATTTTCACTCAAACGGAGAAGACTAACCGAAAAGGTTTCTTTTTTTATTGCTAGCTGAATGTCTTTATCCACAATTTCCCTTCTTGCATCGAGGGCGCAAATGATCTGATCACTTCTGCCTTCAATTTCAAAGGAAATGATATTGTTATCCGGCACTACAATAGGACGCACATTCAGATTATGTGGCGCCACCGGCGTAATCACAAAGCTCGAACTATCGGGAAAAACGATCGGGCCGTTGCAACTCATGTTGTAGCCGGTTGATCCGGTAGGCGTTGCCACGATCAGGCCATCGCTCCAGTAAGTGTTTAAAAACTCACCGTTCAGATAGGTGTGAATCTTCACCATGGGCGAAACATCCCGTTTATGAATCGCAAATTCGTTGATGCCAAACGGCGTATCGCCAAATAACGGGATACTCGCATCAAGGTGAATCAGCGTACGTTTATCGGCAATATAGGTCCGGTTTACCAGTGCATCAACGGCTGCGGTGAGTTCGTCTTTGCTGATGCTTGCCAGAAAGCCGAGACGGCCGTAATTGATGCCGAGGATCGGGATGTTCTTATCGCCTACCAGCGTTACCGAATCGAGGATGGTTCCATCACCGCCGAGGCTGATCAAAAAATCAACCGACTCATCAAGTTCCGATGAGTTTGAAAACACCTGCACTCCGGTCTCATCAATCCCGAGATTAAAAGCAGCCAGCGATTGCACCAACATGATGTCAACATGATTTTTCTGCAGCTCCTTTATCAATAAAACCAACTGTCCTTTCAGATCCTGGTCAAATCCGCGACTGTAAATGGCTACTTTCATCGGGCAAAGATATATATGGTAAAATTAAGTGATTTAAATGATGGGGGCCGACAGAATGTTTCTCCTGTTTCTATTGCATTCGGGCTGAAAATGCAGCTTTCCGGGCAGCCTTTGATCCAATCCGCGCTTTTAAAACTTTTATTTGTAAAATTGTCGCTTATATTTAATTTTAATGAAATTATGCCCTTAAGCAGAAAGTAGTTTTTATGCGCTTTACTTTTAAATTATATTCACGAAAACCTAATCCGGTAGTCTCCTTTAATTTCCATGAATCATTTTCGAAGGGTATTACCAACATCCTCCAGTCAAGATCGGCAGATTACGAGACCCTGATGGCCTCTGAAGAAGGGCACAAGCCGGATATGCTTACCGGATTTAAAGACTTCAGTTTCTCCGAAATCCATTGTCAGTTTGTATCAAAGGAAGGCCGGATGTGTGTAGCGGGAGACGACATCAGGATTACGGTCTCTTTCCAGCTTCCGCAAAAAGCATCGGGATTTATCCGCGAAATATTCCTGAACCAAAGGTTTACCATTGGCGACGAGCAGTGGCATGCGATGTTTACCATAGCCGAAATTTATCCTTTCCGGTATTTTCTGCGAAACTCTGTTCAGGATATTAAGGTGATTACCGCTTCACCGGTAGTGGCTGAATTAAAAAAGCCGGATGGAGGAATCACTTTCATCGGTCCCGCCCATCCTGAATTTTCCGGTGTATTGCTCAGCAACTGGCGCGAAAAATATAAGAGGATTTACGGATCCAGTCAATCGCTGCTCGACTTTCTTCCATGCGAGATCAAACCGGTTTTGCAAACTGATTCGCGGCTGAAGGTCAGGGCGATTACCGTAAAAAACGGCGATGAAAAAATCACCGTCAGAGGCCACATGAACTTTTACCTTCAACTTACGGGAACGAAAGCCGCGCTGCAACTCATTCTCAATACGGGGATCGGCTCGTATAACCATTTCGGACTCGGCTGTATCACCACCATTTTCGATCAGAAATCAAGACAGGAACTGCGACAGAAGAAGAGCAATTATTCCAAACCAACGACAAAAGCAACTGAAGATATCACCAGTGAAATAAGCACGATATTTAAGAAATTTTCAAAATAACGCCATTGGAATATACCAAAACGCACCGTGTATTCAAATTGCTGATGCTGCTCTCAGGCATAAAGAAATACACACTCGAAGAACTGCAGGATAAAATGGAGGTGTCTGACCGTACCCTCTACCGCGATCTTTGTACGATCGAAGAGTCCGGATTTATTATTGAAAGAACCAATGGGCGATATCGTCTTCAAACAGATTTCTCTGCTACTAAAAACCTGCAGAAGCTGCTGCATTTTTCTGAAGAAGAAGCCTGCATTTTATATGAAACGCTTTCACTGATCGAAGGCACCTCTCCCGTGAAGGAAAGGCTCGTAAGAAAATTGAACACCTTTTATGACCTTAAGATTCTCGAACGGTTGCGGCAAAGCGATGACCTTGAGAAAGTCAAGATCATCAGCCAGTCCATGCGCAAAAAGCAGCAGGTGCTCATCCACGATTACCGGTCTTCAAACAGCAACAGTATCCGCAACCGCAAAGTGGAGATCTTCGATTTTCTGCCCGATTACACTGCTGTCTGGCTGTTTGAACCCGAGGATGCATGTTGCAAGCAATATAAGATCGCAAGAATGGCGCAGGTGCAGCTTTTATCGTATCCCTGGCAATGGGAAAGCCGGCACCAGGTTCCTTTTATCGATGCTTTTCGCACTTCCGGTTCAAAACCGATAGATACGGTAGAACTGTTGTGCAATCTCCGGGCTTACAACCTTCTGATAGAAGGATATCCGCTTGCGGCAGAATTCATTACGGTAGAATCTGGCCGCTACCGTTTGAAAGCTCCGGTTGCAACCTTCGAAGGCGTCGGAAGATTTGTTTTGGGACTGGTGGAAGAGGTGGAAGTGATCGGTTCTGAAAAATTTAAAACTTTCCTGAAAAAGAGAGTTACAAAGTTTTTAGAAACAAGCTGAGGAATGCATTGCTCATACCGCTTCGTCATGAACCGTAAAATTCGTAATCCCGGCCTAAGCTGTTTTTCGCTCGCCTGCTGTGTAAAAATTCTTATTCATTATTTTTATTTTTTGATGGTTGTTGATACATTTGAACAAAGAAATTTCACTGAAATTAAAACCGGCTTTATGAAAAAAGTTTTACTCTTTTTAATCCTGTTTTGTTCGTACTTCGGCTTGCAGGCACAGGAGAAATATGATACCATTTATATGAAAAACGGCGATGTAAATATTGGTTCCATCTCCGCCATCAATGATCAGACGGTAACTTTCAATTATAAGGGAGAAACGCTTTCCTACAATTTCAAAACTTCTGATATTTCAAAAATTGTTTTTCTCAGCGGCCGCGTTCAGAATTTCGGCTCCCCGGCTCCTTCGCAAACACAGAATGCGTCTCCCGCAGCAGGGGTTGATCACCATAATAAAGTGGCGGTATTACCATTCGGTTACATCACTACACAGCAGGAAACCAATTCTGAAATGGGATACAAGGTGCAGACGGAATGCTATACCTACCTGAGTAATAAGGCAGGATCAATGGAAATTCAGGATCCGTCAACTACCAACGCCTTTTTGGGAAAGGCCGGAATAAATGTGGAAAGTCTTCGAAACTATACCAACACCGAGCTTTGCAATCTTCTCGGCGTGGAATACATCGTGCGAGGAACCGTTACCTCAAACCTGGCCAGTACCACCACCTCGGGCAGTGCCACCTACGATGAAAAAAATAAGAATGCTTCAAACGACAAAAGCGGTAATACATCGGGCAAGACAAGCGGCAGCGTGTACACCAGCGGATCAACGCAGCAAAATTTTAAGACGGAGGTATTGCTGGAAATCTACCAGGACAATGGTAAAAAAATATTCGGACAAGACCGCACTTCTTTCTGGAGCAGTGCCGATGCCTATAAGTCCACCATCCAGTTTTTGCTGAAGAAAAGCCCGTTATACGGCAGATAGCGTAAGCCCCTTCCCCAGGCAACCATTTTCACCATAATAAGAAAACCTTCTCCTTTGAGACGGTTTTTTTTGATGAAGGGCGGTGGATAATTTTCGTCCGTTCGCAAAAGATTTTATTAACTTTATAGCCGGCGGCAAACCCTGCTTCGTTTCCTTCATCGTTTAATCAACTTAAATCAGCAGCCATGAAAAAAATTTACATCTTCCTTTTTATCTTTTCATTGATAGCAATGCAACCGGCAACCGGCCAAAGAAAGTTGCTCGATAAAACCTTTGGAAATAACGGGCTGGTAGTTACGCGTACAAATAATTTTAATGAAGCCTGGGGATTGGCCATTCAGAAAGATGGAAAAATAGTAATGTCGGGAGTTGATTGGAATTACAATTATTCCTCCGATCAGGGCCTTTTTTTAAGACGGTTTGAGAAGAACGGCAGGGTTGATAAAACCTTTGGAAACGAGGGAGTAGTCATTGTTTCGCTTCCTACGAGCGGCAGCGGGTTTTCCATGACGTTGGCCGATGTGCCGGTAGCCTTGCAGGAAGATGGAAAAATAATTTTGGGCGGCGGTGATTTTTTTGTGCAGCGATACAACACCGATGGAAGTCTCGACCGCACCTTTCAACATCCTTTATACAGCGGCTTTAGCCGTTTGAATGATCTTGCTGTACAACCCGATGGCAAAGTGATAGCCGTGGGAACGGTTGATGAATTTGCGATCGGAGGCATGCTGATCAAAAGATTCAATGCCGATGGACGCTATGATTCCACTTTTGGGGTTGATGGAAAAATGAAAATTGAGTTTCGTTATCTCGAATCGGCTACTGCTTATGCTGTGCAGCTTCTTCCCGATGGAAGCTACCTCATTGGCGGGAAAACCGGAAGTTTCAGCCAGGTTGAAATGGCCCTCGTCAAACTGAAGAGCGACGGCCAGATTGATAAGAGTTTCGGAAATGACGGAATGGTGATAACGGTCATTCCCGATAATCCCGATACCCGGTACGGTTCAATCAACGATCTTGAATTGCAGGCCGATGGCAGGATCGTGGCCGGTGCCACTGCTCAGGGCGCCACCCGAAATTATGCAACCATTTTGAGGTATCTGCCCGATGGCCGGCTCGACAGCAGTTTCAATGGCGTCGGTTATGTGCGGGATCCCAATGCTCAATCAAGCTGTTGGGCCGTTATCATTGACGAAAAGGGACGCATTACCGGCGGCGGCGGAACGATGATCAGTCCTTATCCCGCCAAATTAAACCGCTATGATAAAGACGGAAAACCCAATATCTCCGTAGAAATTAATCCCGATGGAAATTGTTTTGCCCTTGCTATCCAGGATGGTAAAATCGTTGCCGCCGGATATCATCAGCCATCCTACTACATCCGGGCACTCGCAATGGGAAGATTTTCAGACGATACCGGTTTGAGCCAGCCGGTTGCAGTGCGGGAATCGGAGGTGAAAATATATCCCAATCCCGTGGTTTCCATGCTCAAGGTCGAAAGCGATGACCTCCTGCATTCAACCGTAACCATTACAGATGTTTCGGGCAATATTCGCTATCGAAGCGAAGCGAAGGCCAATAGCCTTTCCATTAACGTTCAGCAATTTCCGAGAGGGATGTATCAGCTCAGCATTGAAAAGCAGGGCCACATCCTCAGCCGCACATTTATGAAAGAATAATCTCCTTTCCCGTTTATCTGCTGCCGGCCTATTGTTCCCGGCGGCATTAGGATTTTTACAACTTCAAAAAAATTTTTTTTCTGCTGACAGAATTTGGCAGTAGGTGATTTTAGATTTGTACATGTTAAACATTCATCCTGTTTTTCATGTTTTTGGTTTTTAGTGTGAAGACTGTTTCAACCCTTTATCCAAAATGGATGGCCGCCTGTTGAGAAACGGGCGCCATCATTTTTTTGAATTCAATCGCTTAATAGCGGAAGCCCTCGCAAGCCGCCGTTGGAATTTAGAAACCGAGGCACGACAAACAGCGTCCGTTTTACACCCGTTTGTATCCACTTTTTTAAAATAAATCAACCAGAATGAAAGAAGAAAAATCACAACTGAAGGGCCGGCCGCAAAAGGTAACCTGGGAACAGCTTTTAGCAATTTCCCAACGGTCGCTCGACAAGGCAGGAATAAAGGTGAAGGCTACAAGATTCTATCCTGATGATAATGGAAGAAAGGAAATCATTTTTTTGAAAAACCCGGTCAGCATAAACGGATTGTCTAAGAAGTCCGGTGATAAATCCGCCGGGGAAGAAAATTAAAACCATTCATAACTATAAAGCTTTAAACCATGTCAAAAGTAAATGTGTACAATCTGATCATCCTCGATGAAAGCGGTTCAATGAACGCGGTGAAAGTTCCGGTAATCAGCGGATTTAATGAATTGGTGCAAACGATTAAAGCCGGTGCAATTGCCTATCCTGAACAACAGCACTATGTGACTTTTATCACGTTTAATTCAACAAATATCAAAATGCATTTAGATCGTGAGCCGGTACAAAACCTTCATGCGATATCGGAAAAGAATTACCATCCCGACTGCTCTACTCCCTTGTTTGATGCAGTAGGATTTGCTTTAACTCACTTAAGAAAAAACCTGAAAGAAGATGAGGAAAACAATGTGCTTGTTACCATCTTAACAGACGGATTGGAAAACGCTTCCAGGGAATTTACGGCCGAAGCGATCAACGAACTCATTAAAGAACTGAGCGAAGGAAACTGGACATTTACCTATATCGGCGCCGATCATGATATTGAGAAAATGGCGTCGACCGTTGGAATCTCCAACCGCCAGTATTTCCAAAAAACGCCAGCCGGCCTAAACCGGTTCTTCCTCAATGAAGCAGAAGCAAGGATGCGTTATTATGATAAACTCCACGGAAAGCAGGATGTGAAAAAGGGATACTTCAACAAGCCATCGGGGGATTGATGGGTAGGGATTGTTTGGATGAATGCAATCCGTTCTATTCCAATGACAAAAAATAATTTTTTTATTTGAGGAATAATTTCAAACTTGTCGCACCAACAAATAAACGCTTTGAGACTTTCATTAACCCTTCAATGTTGCGTCCTGAATCCGGTGTTGCCGGTGAATTATCAGTATCCCCTGTCTGCGGCTATTTACAAGATTATCGCAACAGCAGACCGCGACTACGCAGCTTTTTTACACGAAAGAGGATATGGAAAAGGATTTAAGTTGTTTACGTTTTCGCAAATCAGTTGTCCGTTTAAAATACAGAAGGACCGATTGCTGATTTTCGGAGAGGAGATTTCATTCCAAATAGCTTTTCACCTTCCTCCCGCAGCAGAGAACTTTGTAAAAGGTCTTTTTCAAACGAAGGAGATAACAATTGCCGATAAAATATCCAAAGTAAGCTTTCGGGTTGCGTCCGTTGAAAGTCTGCCCGATCCTTTAAAAGAATACAAAGAAGCAGAAATCGTTCGGCTCAGGTTAGCGCCCTCGTCGCCCGTTGTTGCCGGATTGCCAAATGAAAGAGGGAATTATGATTTCCTATTGCCGGAGGATAAAGCATTTTCTGAGGTGATTTTGTACAACTGGCGGGAGAAGATAAGGACCTGTTATGACCCGCTTACCGCGGAAAATGCGCTGTTAATGGCGGAAACAGAATTATTCAAAGATCCACCCAGATCGCGTTTGATTACTATAAAGGCAGGAACCAGGGAGCAAACGCGGATAAGAGGTTGGATGAATTTCGAGCTAACTGTTACCGCAGAGAAAAGGTTTTTGGAGGTGTTAATGAACTGTGGAGCTGGCGTGTATAATAGTATGGGATGTGGGATGGTGGGAAAACTAGAAATAAAAACTAAGAGGAATGATTAAAGAACTTGTCAACTTTTCGGAATCTTTAAGTGAAGATTTTAAAGCCATCGGCAAATTGCCAAAAGAAGGACTGCATATACTTTTCCAGGTGAAAGATGATGGAACCTTGAATCTATCTGCCGATGCGATTCAATATGGTTATTTCAATAAAAAAATGGAGGAAGTCTCCCCCTTTTTGACGAAGTGCCTGTTGCTTCAGGAAAATTCGTGGATGGTAGACACCAATAAATGTCTTGACACCACTACCCGTGCTATTCATTCTTGCAGTTCGTACAGTGTGGGAATAAAACGGGATAACCTTAAGGGAGGAGCCAATTATGAAAAGCGAAACAAGGAAGGCAAAAATCTCGTTTATGGGAGCTTTGAAACCTATTTTCAAAAGGCTAATGAGATTCTGAAAACTGTCGATGAAACCAAGTCCCCAATAGCTGATGCATTTAGTAGCTTTTTTGAAAACGGATCCTGGGAAATTGTTCTGGAAGATATTCTAAATCAAAGAGGAGCCAAATATCAATTAATGGTTTCCAAGGAAAATGATTTGAAAGAGAAGTTGAGAGCTGTGTCGGACAAGAATGAAAAAATGGCAATCAATGAAGAACTAAAAAATCTCACCCTGGATGTGGTGGAGTACCAGCCTTTGGCTGATTCTGATTATATCATTTTTTATCTTGATCTACCCCTTGAGGATTATAAAAGTGTCCATAGCTTCTACTTAGATGATAAACTGTTTAATACCGCAGAATACAATACGGAGCCCGATGAAGATGGCGTGATTTACGGAACGAGCAACTTTATGAATTCCTTTAATCAGAAAATGCCCTTCTTAATGCATCGCTCGGCAACATTCGACATTTCCAGTAGAATTTCAAATGCTGATGCTAAAGCGCTCTACGAATTTTCCAAAGTTTTTGGAAATAAAACATTACCCAATCCGCTGCCCATATTCATTTATCACAATGAACTTTTCGAAGAGCGCGTATTTGCACTTTATAAGGAAGGCAAGAGAAATTTTAGAGATGTCATCACTTCTCTATACGATGAATATAAAGATGATTTTCAGAATTATTATTTGCTGAATTGGTCAAATACTAAGGATGGTGTTGTTTTCAATGATTACGACTTCGTTTCCCGTTTTAGATATGAATTGAATGATGATGGAGGCGTTCCGATTGAAAATTTATTTGAACTAAAGGCTAAAGAAGAAGAAGGTAAGGCAGGATTTAAATATTACGGAAAAATTGAAAACATTTTCGAGCTGGAGGATCGGGTTTTAAAATATTTAATCCAGAATAAATACCATCGCGTTAACTATTTCTCAGATTTTAAAACCGAGGAATACGAAAAACTTCCTCTCACCTTTTTGTCATTTAACAAGTATCGCAAGGCGGTGTATGACTACGTATATAAATCCACTCGCACAGCAATCGGAGGGCAAGGGTTCGACGAAATGATTTTCAACGCTATTCACGATGATTTCAAAAATGGCGATCAATATGGCATCAAAGAGAAATTGAACTATTGGTATAGTCTCTATAACTTTTTTCACAATAAAACGATTGATATGGCAAGTAAATTAAAAGAATTCCAGGATTTCGTTTCCGCCTTAATAGATGGAAGTGCAGCAGCTGACGAAGCGCAGGATGAACATTTTGCTTTTGCAGCAGGTCAGGTAATTTATTACCTACTTAATAAAAGCAAATCGGCTGATACGAGTTTCAGATTAATGGAACCGTACCTGCAGAAAACAAACTGCAAAGCACTTCAAGAAAATATTGCTGAAGATTTTGCGCGGTATAAGCATGAAAACTTCTCAAATAGTTTCGGGAAAGTGGCTGCCTTTGTTCTAAGTTATGAAACCACGCAAAACCTGAAGAAATTGCAACCCCAGCTTTTGTCCGGTCTCTTCTCAAAAAATCAATTATTCTCAAATAAAACAACAACTGAAAATCAATAAAAATTATGGCACAAGAATTTAACAATCGCGTTTACGGATTTGCAATCATTAAATCCATTAATTCCAACTACAATGCAGATTTTTCAGGTCAGCCAAGGAAACTACCTAACGGAAAAGTGTACGCTACCGACAAAGCATTGAAATACTCTATTAGAAATTATTGGAAAGACGCTCTTGGGGAACAGGTATTCTATTTTAAGTCTTTATCAGAAGATATGTCACCCCGTACACTTGATGAAACTTACGAACTTCATTTTGGCAAAATGCAAAGCAAAGGCGCAGACCTGAGGAAAGAAATTCTCTCGAATATTTTGAAACGATTGGACGTGCGGCTATTTGGTGGAACCTATGCTGGGGCAACCAATATTTCCGTTCACGGAACCTGCCAAATTACACACGGCATCAATCGCTTTCCAGAAGACGTAATTTACTCTGAACAAATTATGTCACCGTTTAGAAATCCGGGAGACAAAAGCAAAGACAGTACAATGACTACCCTGGGAAGTCAGTCAAGGCTGGAAGAGGGGCACTATGTTCATCATTTCTCCGTCAATCCCAAAAACATTGAAGATGATGTGCAGAGAGTAAATGCTGACGGGCTAACCAATGATGATATATCAAAATTGAAACAAGGTTTGCGCAAGGGGGCCAGCTACTATGATAGCGCAGCCAAGGCTGGAACTGAAAATGAGTTGTTGTTTTGGATTCAATTAAAGGAGGGATCGAAGCTGGTAATGCCATCCTTTATTGAGTTTGTGGATATCGATGAGAACGGTGAGATCGACTTAATAAAAGTGCAGGGCTATTTAAGCCAGGATCATATTGCGGGTGAGATTGAAAAAATTGAGATCTACTACAACAAAGCTGTAACTAAGGTTCAAAACCTTCCTGAGAATGCTGTTTTTGAAACCATTTAATCCAAAGCATTATGAAGTTGATTTCATTCGATCTTCAAAGTGAATTTGGATTCTTTCGAAAACCGGAATCCAATAATACTTTGAATGTATCTTATAATGTAGTACATCGACCTGCTGTACTCGGGATTTTAGGGGCCATTATTGGATTGGAAGGGTATCGTGAAAAAGGCCAGTTCCCGGAGTATTACGAGAAGTTGAACCATTTGAAAATAGGGATTGCTCCATTGGGGCATGAACAAGGCAATTACTTAAAAACACCGATCAAGTATTCGAATACTGTGGGTTATGCAAATAAAGGAGCAAATTTTTTAACGGAAGAACTCACTTTGATCGCTCCAAAATACCGGATCTTTTTGCTGTTGAATCCGGAAATTGGGGAAGAAAAAAATCTTTTGAAAAATCTTGAAAGAACAGAATCCGAATACATTCCCTATTTGGGAAAAAACGAATTCACTGCCTGGTGGGATAATTTTCAGGAATACTCCTTCGCCGAAGTTGATCATTCTCAATCTATAACGGGAAAGATTGAAACGCTTTTTATCCGCAATCAGGTAATCAGCAAAAATACCAGTGAACCCAATATTGGAATTTTAGATTTAGCATTGGAAGATTTGGACGACTTGCCCCTTTTGTATTTTGAAAGGTTACCCATTGATTTTGATTTGGAACTCATTCAGTACCGGATGGAGGAGATGGTATTTACCAATCAGCGAATCAAGAATTTAGAAACTTTTTCCGGTTTGTGGTATTTGAATGATTTAGATGCTTATGTCCAACTCCTTTAGAGCCGTTGAAGAAATATTACAAGGCTATTTTCCAGATGGCATTGTAAAGCTCGGTCTAACTAATGCCGATACGTATTGGGCACACACGCCCAATCGTTCCAGCGTTAAGGAAGAAACTCTTGAGGAGCATCTGACGCTGGTAATGAAATATTTTCGTGAGCTTGTCAAATCGCATAATCTTGATTCAGTAATTGACCGACTCATTGAGCGATTCCTGAAAGAAAAGGAACTGTCAAGAGAAGTGGGGCAAGGGCTTAAAAAGCTTTTTGTCGATGCCATACTCTATCACGATCACGGAAAAGTGAATGAAAACTTTCAGGCAGATCCTGAGAAAATGAATAATCCCCTGTTCTTTGGTAAAGAGAATGCTAACAATGGAATTGGAACACAACATTCCACTTTAAGTTCCTTCATCTTCCTAAACTTCAAGATCGCTGAAGCTCTGAAAATAGCTGATAAAAAAGAGCAGATATGCGCCTTGGTTCTAACTCTTTTCTTTACCTATCCTATTTATAGACATCATGCTTATTCCCTTAAAAATGATTATTGGTCGAAGATTATAGAGGATAATAAAAGAGCTGATCAGCTAAAATGTTACTTGAAATTGTTTCCAGAAGTTTCGCCTAATGCTCAGATTTTGTCAATACTTCTGAAACTTGATCATCTAAAAAAAGCAAATCATTTTCAAGAATTTGAACGGTCAGAAGCATTGTATTATTTAATCAGACTTAATTCGTCACTGCTTACAGCTTCTGATTATTTAGCTACCAATGAATATTCAAATGATTTTTCTGTTGAAAATTTCGGAATATTAACCCGGGAGCGGATCAATCAGCTTTATGATTTTGTGACAATTGAAGAATGGATTGATGAGATTAACGGCAAAAGAAACTTCAATAAAAAAACTTACGATGAACTGGATACAATTGATTTAAGGACGGAACCTGAGGAGTCAGGTTTTCATAATCTCAATACCCTTCGGCAACAAATGGCTACTGAAGCCATTAGAAACTTGAGAAAAAACCACACGCACAACCTTTTCTTTCTGGAGGCACCCACTGGTGGCGGGAAAACAAATATCTCGATGCTATTGACTCTGGAGCTTTTAAAAGCAAATGAGGAGTTGAACAAGGTTTTTTATGTCTTTCCCTTTACTACGCTTATCGATCAAACTTTCAAAAGTTTGCAAGATGGGGCGGATTTAAGTGATGAAGAAATCATTGCCTTACATTCTAGAGCACCCTTTTTTCAGGCATCTCCTGTCGATGAAGAAGATGCCAAATATGGGGATGATAAAAAAAACTTTATTGACCGACTGTTTGTCAACTTTCCCTTCACGCTTTTATCACACGTTCGGTTTTTCAATATCCTTAAAACAAATTTAAAAGAAGAAAATTACCTGCTTCACCGCCTAAGCGATTCAGTGGTGGTGATCGATGAATTACAGTCTTACAATCCAGATCAATGGGACAAAATTTTGTATTTCATTCAAAATTTTGCGGAGATCTTTAATATCCGATTCATTGTTATGTCGGCTACGCTCCCAAAAATCAGCAAATTAGAAATCAAAGGTTTAGGCAATGCTGAATTCGTGGATCTTCTGCCAAATGCCAAGGAAGATTTTTTTCATAATCCTAATTTTTCCGGTCGGGTTGTATTTGATTATTCCTTAAATACTGAACGAATAAGTTTAGACACACTTGCTCAAACAGTTTTGCAAGAATCGGAGGCCTATGCTCTAATTGATGGCGGGAATAAAAAACCTAAAGGAAGTGTTTTTACGATGATTGAATTTATTTTCAAACATCCTACAACCTTATTTGAAACAGAAATACAGAAAATTCACAATGAGTTTTTTGATGAAATTTTCGTTCTATCAGGAACTATTCTGCCGCATCGCAGAAAGTTTATCATCAACTTTTTGAAAAACCCTGAAAACCGATCCAGGCGAATTCTCCTTATCACTACCCAGGTAGTGGAGGCAGGCGTCGACATTGATATGGATATTGGATTTAAGGACAGTTCAATATTGGATAGCGATGAACAGTTGGCAGGGAGGATTAATCGAAATGTAAATAAGAGTGGCTGTAAACTTTTTTTGTTCAATTATAGTCGGGAAGCAAATATCTACGGAAAAGACCTGCGCTATCAATTGTCAAAAGAGTTAGACAGTGAAGAAAAAAAGAAAATTTTAGAAACAAAGAACTTTGGTGTGTTGTATCAAAAAGTAATAGACTTTAAAAACCGGCGAAATAAGGACCCAAATTTTGTCGGGATTGATGAATACAGAAGGAAGGTAGATAGTCTTCAATTTGAAAAAGTAGCCCAGGATTTTAAAATAATAGAACAGGAAAATCTAAGCCTTTTTATTCCATTAAAAATACCAGTTTTTATACTGGGCGAAAATGGAGATAGCGAAGAAGATTTCACAAGGAAAGAGCTTTCTTTTTTGGAACAACAAGATATTTTTCCAGACGCAAATGATTTGATATCAGGCGAAGATATTTTTGATCTATATCTTTCGATGAACAATAGTTATTTACCATTTCTTGAAAAACGAATAGCTATAAAGCAGCTCCAGTCATTGCTTTCAAAATTTACTATTTCGGTATTCTCTTCAGACAAAAACAAAAAAAAGTTCATTGAATACAGCGATATGGAAAAGAGTGAAAATGGCTATTACTATATGGCTCATTGGCAAAAGTTTTACTCAGAACGAAGTGGAATTATTGAAAGTGCGTTTGAAGATGTTGAAAATCAATTCTTATAGAATATGACCATTAACGCCACCCTAATCAATCTCTATAACGTTTGTCCCCGCGAGTGTTGGCTTCACGCAAATGGTATTAGAATGGAGCATACCTCCGATACTGTTTATGACGGCAAAATGCTGCATGAGACCAGCTATCCCCAGCGGAATGACAAACACAGCGAATTCATGATCAGTGCAAGCTTTGAAGGAATTGATCTATTCGGAAAAATAGATTTTTATGATGCCAGACAAAAAATCGTTCATGAAACAAAACGCAGCGATAAAGTAGAATCGGCCCACACCTGGCAGGTGAAGTTTTATTTGTGGTTATTAAAACTGAATGGCATTGAAAATGCCAGCGCGATTTTGGAATATCCACTACTAAGACAAACGGATAATGTGATAATCGTTGCAGAAGATATAGAATATCTGATATCAATGGTCCATGCGATTCGAAACCTTAAAACGTCAGACCAATGCCCTCCGGTCATCAATGCAAAGATTTGTAAGAGCTGCAGCTACTACGAGTTGTGCTATGTGGCAGAGGAGTGAGAGAAGTGGGAGAGTGAGAGGGTGAGAGGGTTTACTTTAAAAATTCCATCATCATATGACGAATGCTGAATTTAATGATTACTTCCGGAAGCGTACAAGAGATTTTGCAATAAAGATTCTCAAATTAATAAATTTGATCCCGTATAATACGTCCACGAAAATTATAACTTATCAATTGGGGAAATCAGCGACTTCTGTTGGATCAAACTTTCGTACGTTCTGCCGGGGCAGGTCGAAAGCTGAAAAATTTGCAAGGATCTGTATCGTAGTAGAAGAAGCAGATGAATGTGAATACTGGTTAGACCTCTTAAACGAAACCAACTATGGCAACAAAGGAGATTTAAGACAGTTATTGAACGAGACATTAGAAATCGTGAAAGTTTCACAAAAGATAAAATCGTCTCTTTCTCCACCAAAAACATAGGGTCGCTCACTCTCTCACTCTTTCTCACTCTCTCACCCTCTCACCCTCTCACCCTCTCACTCTCAAAACGCTCATTCATGAAAAAAAGCTACTATCTCTTCAATCCCGGCCGCATGAGCCGCAAAGACAATACCTTCAAATTTGTTCCTGTAAATGAAGAAGGCATTGAAGGCCCTGCAAAATATATCCCGATCGAATCGGTTGACAATCTATATTGTTTTGGTTCGCTCGATGCTAATAGTGCGTTCTTCAATTTTTTAGGAAAGGAAAAGATCAGCGTTCATTTTTTTGATTACTATGAACATTACACCGGTAGCTTCCTGTCAAAGGAATATTTATTGAGTGGAAAGTTATTGGTCGAACAGGTGCGATCAAACTTTCAGAAATCTAAGAGGGTTGTAATTGCGAGGAAATTTGTTGAGGGCGCCGCGTTCAATATTTTAAAAAATTTGAGGTATTACAATAACCGTGGGAAAGACACGTCTTACCAAATTGAAAAAATTGAATCATTGATTTTACAAATTGCCGGAGCAGTTGAAATAGACGTCCTAATGGGCATCGAAGGAAACATTCGGAATAATTATTATGAAGCGTTTGATTTGATAATTAATGAGTTTGAAATGGGTAATCGTACTAAACGACCACCTTCGAATGAGATCAATGCGATGATTTCGTTTATTAATTCCATGTGTTATACTCTATGTCTCGACATGATCTATCATACCCAATTAAATCCAACTATTAGTTTTCTGCATGAACCGGGTTACAGGAGATTTTCTCTGGCCCTTGACTTATCGGAAATTTTCAAACCGATACTTGTCGACCGTTTGATTTTTTCATTGCTGAATAAAAAAGTGATTCAGAAAAGCGATTTCGATCATCAGGTTAATAGCTGTTTACTAAAAGATAGCGGAAGGAAAAAAATAGTAAAGTCCTGGGATGAAAAACTAAGCGAAACGATTAAGCACCGGTCATTGAAAAGAAATGTCAGTTATAAGCACCTCGTAAAATTAGAATGTTATAAACTGGTAAAACACATTTTGGGAATGGAGGAATATAAACCGTTTAAGGCGTGGTGGTAGGGAAGCACGGGGAGGCCCGGACTGGTCGAAAAAGTAAAGGAAAAGCCGGGATTATTTGTAATAACTGTTTTGTTCATCAGAAGAAGAAAGCGAAGAGATTGTCAAAATTCCGTCTGTCTTGCCGAAGAGAATTTTAACTTGATGCGGTAATTCAACACGATTCAAATCTAATTCGTTATAGTTCAAACAATCATCCATGTACATAATTCTCGTTTACGATATCAATGAAAGGCGTGTTGCGAAGATGCTCAAATTATGCCGGGTTTATTTAAACTGGATTCAAAACAGTGTATTTGAGGGAGAGATAACGGAGGTTAAATTAAAAGAATTAATTTTTAAGGCAAGGAGGATAATGGATGAAAAAACAGACAGCATCATTATCTTTAAGACCAGGGAAGAAAAATGGTTGTACAAGGAGGTGATAGGATTAGAAAAAAACTCGTTAGATAATCTGTTATAGAGTTGTCGTACTGAAAGTTTATTTCTACATTGCAAGTTCCTTGACATATTGGAAAATAAAAATAATTGGATATCAGCGAGTTCGAAAGTTGTCGAAGGCCGCCATAAAACCTATTATCGCCCTTCGACAACTTTTCATATAAAAGTTGAGGAAAACTGAATTCATAAAGCCTTGGAATACAGGCTTTTTTAGTCGTCGATCCGACGGCTTTTAATCGCACCATTTTAGGAATTGAAACTTTGCTTCGAGTTCGGCAATTCTTGCCTGTTGCGCGGCTTTTAATCGCACCATTTTAGGAATTGAAACTCTGCTGTGATGACTTCGCCATTTCTGTTGATGCCCGCTTTTAATCGCACCATTTTAGGAATTGAAACTCGAAAGACCGTATTGTAGTGTTGCTGCCAACTAACACTTTTAATCGCACCATTTTAGGAATTGAAACTGGTTAACGAATGTTTCGGCGGCTCCCAGTTCAGTAACCTTTTAATCGCACCATTTTAGGAATTGAAACTAAGCAAGCGTAACACCATCGGTTGTTACCGGAGTACTTTTAATCGCACCATTTTAGGAATTGAAACAAGTCTATTGCCTGATGACTTCCAAAAACAGTCAGCACTTTTAATCGCACCATTTTAGGAATTGAAACATGATGGGTATCCCGATGCCTGGTTGTTTGCTGTATCTTTTAATCGCACCATTTTAGGAATTGAAACACAAATTATGTAAGGGTGAATTATGGCCGCCTATCCTTTTAATCGCACCATTTTAGGAATTGAAACTTCTGGGGAAAGGCAGTGATCCCTGAACGGTTGATACTTTTAATCGCACCATTTTAGGAATTGAAACTACAAATTGATTGCGTTGGGCCGCACCTGCTTAAGCTGCTTTTAATCGCACCATTTTAGGAATTGAAAC
>JAFAEW010000097.1 GCA_023423835.1 Bacteroidota bacterium
GTCCCAACCAGCGTGCTGATAGCTGCAATTAGAAAAACTCATCCTTTTTAATGAAATTTTAAGGTGTAGCGATTAAACCTTGTCTTTCAGATTGATTCTTACAAAACTCCCCCAAACACTCCCAAATCTTAAAGCTCATCTAAAGAATGAACAGCAATTAATCCCGAAAGAAAACATTCTGCTTTTTCTAAATTTGAATGTATTAGATAGTGAGGTATAGGAGTATGGATATTCCCTTTAAATTTAATACCAATATCCTTTCCGGATAATATTCTTCTATCCGATCCAAAATCATAAAAATATTAGCAATAACTGCTGTAAGCAGGACATTTTAAGGAAGATTTCATATAGTATTTTTCATCCTTATACGGAAAGAAAATCTTCCCTGTTTGGAACAAATTTTGATAACGATCGAAAAATTTTTCAAGGATAAAAACTGCCATTGGCTATACAAATTTTTAATTATCCTATTTTTTTATTCACTATTTAAACACCCCCGTTATGAAAGTTGTGATTAAAAGCATGGCTATTGCTATTTTTTTATTTTTTTATGTCTGCACATCTGCACAAGTGGATTTCGAGTATGGAATCTGGCAAACCGCTGGTCGGAATTTATCTGTCTCCGACTATCCTGATATAAGAGGAAGACTTTTAAATTTTAAATGGAAAGATCTGGAACCGAGAAACAACAGTTGGGACTGGAAAAACTTTGACAGCGAACTGGCAAGCAGCACCGAAGGCAATATACCCGTAATCTTTATGGTATTCACGAAAGAGGACGCACCCGAATGGCTCTACAACAATGGTGTTGAGAAAGTAACCGAAACAGATAACAAGGGAAAAGTTACAGGCCACTCACCCTATTACGCTGATCCTGATTACAAAAAGTTTTTTAAGAGAATGATTATGAAAGTTCGCCAACATGTGGAAACGCTCCAGCCGGCAGTGCGTAATAATATAATAGGTGTGCAGGCTTGTTTCGGAAGTACCGGTGACTATATCAGCTATAAAGGAAACGTTCCTGATAAGTACTATCTGACCGGAATCCAGTTTTATGACCTTTTTACGGAGTTTACGACCTACTATTACGATGAATATAAAAACACACGACCTAAAATTACCCTACTCAGTAATCCGCACAACAACGGATCTGATCAAAACCAATGGTTGCTTGAAAACTGTCCGGGTACGTGGATAAAAACCGGCTCTATCGGAAAAGGCTATCAACTAAACGACGAGAAATCAAAAGCGTCATGGTTGGTAGATTTGCTGAATACTCCGCGCAGCGGCGAGTTTGTAAGGGCAAGATCTGAAATGTCGGGACAGGCGACTTCCGCTCCCTGGTGGAAAACCAGCGAGCAGAAAAATCTTTTCGCTTTGTTGTGTTATGACATTTTCTGGGGACTGGACTGGAGCAACCAGGGAGGTGCACAACTAAAAAATCCTAATAACGATTCCATCTTCCGCTTTTTCAATAAGTACGCAGGCGAAAAAGATCCTTCAAAGAGCCTTCACGCTATGTGTGCATTGAAAGATGTGCTGGACGCCGCGGATGAAGCAAGATTTCCTGCTTCAAAATACGGATCCGTAAGCAGAACAAATACCGCGAGGTACGACAAAATTGCAAAGGAATATGCTCCTTATGGTGCGCTTTTGAAAGATCCTCAAACAGCCACGAAAGGTGAAATGGACAACCTTGGCGCCAGAGGAATCAATGATGTTGGCTGGGATCTTTTGCCCGGAAATTATGAACGTTACCTTTATCAGATCAAGGCAAACGAAACAAGCGTCGGTTACTGGAATATTTCTTCTTCAGACCCACAGACCATGTATGGCAGGTTCGGTCGCGGGTTTGATATCAACAAAAATAAAAAGGCGTTTTACTTTGATCTCGATGATAAATTTTTAAACAATATGCCGTTAAACGCACAGTACCCGGTAACCATTGATATCACTTACCTTGATAAAGGAGCAGGAAGTTTTCAGGTGGTTTACGATGGCAAGAAAAATGCAAACGCAAAATCGGTTCAGGTAAATCTTACGAACACCAATAAATGGAAAAAGGCAAGTATAACGCTCCGGGATGCTTATTTTGGAAACAGGGGTGTGAATAAATCAGACTTCAGCATCCGAAGCACGAGCAATAACAATATCATCTTTTCAATCGTAGAACTGTCAAGAGGAGAAGCAAAAACCGAAAGAAAGAAAAAGCGTAGAAATGCTGCGGTTCAGACTTCAAACATGCAGGCAGAAGCTACTACAGAAAACGCAGTGATGGTAGCGCCAAATCCCGTAATAAATAATTTCACTTTACGGCTCAAAGAGAGCAAGGAAAGCGCACAGGTACAGATATATGATCTGTCGGGAAAGCTCGTTTATCAAAACAGGATCAGCGGATCAGAGATTAATATTTCAAAGCAACAAATTGGAAATGTTGCCGGCACTTATATAATTAAAGTGACCACACCTTCAAAAACCTATTCTACAAAGTTGTTGGTACTATAGCTTTGGGTGTCCCGGGTAAAAGAGAGCTGTCCGGATTGATTCCTGACGGCTCTCTTTTATATTCTACACTACCCGCTTTAAATGTTTCGCCGCATCATATTGCCATTTCCACCTCCGGTGGCTCCACAAATAATTCGATGGATATTTCTTCACCGTATCCTCAACAAAACGCATCATTTCGCGGGTAATAGCACCGGGAGGAAGTGAACGGGGATCGGTGGTAAGCAGTTCGATTTCGGAGCGGTAATATCCTCGTCTCACAGGTATAAAATTTGCCATAACAACTGCGGCATCATTAATTCGTGCGCCCTTTTCAGGACCGGTTACGATTGGTGTCATTTTTCCAAAAAAATTCGTCCAGAACGCCCTTTCCGGGCTTCCCGGATTTTGATCTGCCACCAAAGCAAGTGCCGTTTGTTCATCAGAAAACTTCGCGATCTCTTTTGAAAAAGCCGGTGCAGGAATCATTTTAGCTCCAAACCTTGATCGCATTTTCAAAAATATTTTATCAATCGCCTTATTCTCAATGGGCATATATACTACCAGCAGCTTATAGGGAAGATGAACGGAAAAAGCGGCGTCGGCAAACTCCCAATTGAAAAAATGCGCCGTGTGGATCTGTAATTTTTTTCCGCTTTTATATACCTCATCGATCACACTGAAATCGCAGACAAACCGCTTGTCTAACTCCTTTTGGCTAATCGTAAGCAATTTTATGGTTTCGATAAAGTTGTCTAAAAACCGCTGATAAAAATGCTTCATAATTCTTTTTCGCTCCTGTTCGGATTTTTCCGGAAAAGCGGTTTTCAGGTTTTCGCTGATCACTTTTCGCCGGTAGCGGATCACATAATAAAATAGAGGATACAAACAGTCACTCAATATGTATAATACGCGGAAAGGCAGCAACGACAAGAGATATAGAAATGCGTACAGCAAACGATAGAGGATCAATTCGAAATTTTTTTAGGTTTTTATTTATAGAATAATATTTTGCACAAGGTCGGCTTTTTCAGGATGATCGGTATTGAAATGAAGACCGCGGCTCTCCTTTCTGAATCCTGCACCTTTTACAATCAGATATCCCACTGATATCAGATTCCTCAGTTCACACAATTGAGGCGATAGTTTAGTGGTCCGGTAGATCGCTTCGGTTTCTTCATATAACAGATCGAGCCTGCGCATGGCCCGCTGCAATCGCACATCGTTTCGCACGATTCCCACATAATCGCTCATGGTGGATTGCAGCTCTTTCAGCGTTTGGGTAATGAGGATCATCTCCTTGGGCTCTGTGGTGCCATCCTGATCCCAATCCGGAAGGAGGCCGGCCACTTCGCGCAATTTCATTTCAGCCTGCGAATAGACGCGGATGCTTTCCTCAAATGCACGATGGGCAAATACCAGTGCCTCAAGCAAACTATTGCTCGCCAGCCGGTTTGCGCCATGCAATCCGCTGCTTGCACATTCTCCGATTGCAAACAGATTGACGATTGAAGTTCGCGCATATTCATCGGTTTTGATGCCTCCACAGCTGTAATGGGCGGCCGGAGCAACGGGAACGAGGTCTGAAAACGGATCGATACCAATACTTCTGCACTTTTCCAGGATATTGGGAAAATGCGATTGAAAGCGTTCCTTATCGAGCATCCTGCAATCGAGAAATACGCTTTCCGTTCCCGCCACTTTCATCTCATTATCGATTGCCCTGGCCACAATGTCGCGGGGCGCCAGATCTTTCCGTTCGTCATATTTATCCATGAAAGCTTCGCCCTTCTTATTTCTCAAAACCGCACCTTCACCCCTTACTGCCTCGGTGATCAGGAAAGATGGAGAAACGCCGGGCTCATAAAGGGCAGTGGGATGAAACTGAATAAATTCCATATTCTCAATGCGGCCTTTGGCGCGATATACCATCGCTACACCATCTCCGGTTGCAATGGTGGGATTGGTGGTGGTTCGATATACCTGGCCACAGCCTCCCGTTGCAAGAACCGTAACGGGCGACAATATCTTTTCAATTTCATTGCTTCTGAGATTCAGCGCATAAACACCATAACAGGTGATATCGTTGGTAGATTTTGTGACGAGGTATCCCAGGTGATGTTGGGTAATGAGATCAATGACAAAGCAGTAGTTGATAAGCAAGACATTCTTATATTTTGAAAGCTCGGCAAGGAGTGAGCGCTCAATTTCTCTGCCCGTAACATCTTTATGATGTAATATCCTGTGTTCACTGTGACCACCTTCCATTCCAAGCGCGTAATTGCCCGACCTGTCTTTATCGAACCTTGTTCCATATTCAATAATTTCCTTTGTGCGCAGCGGTCCTTCTTTGACTACTATTTCAACAATATTTTCCTGATTCAAATAGTCGCCGGCAACGATGGTGTCCTGCATATGCTTTTCGAAACTGTCGTTCGCTGCATCCCAGACGCCGGCAATTCCTCCCTGCGCGTATTTCGTATTGGTTTCATCAGCAATTGTTTTGGTGATGAGAACGATCTGCTTTGACGGATTCTTTTCCGCGGTTTTTATGGCATACGACAATCCCGCTATACCGGTTCCTATTACCAGAAAATCTGCATTTATCATTATAACTAAAAATAATTTGGGCAAATATCCAATGTTTTCCATTGAATGGGAACGCTGAAACCTAAATAAATCGCTGTCCGGGACCGCTACTACAGTTGCAAAAATCCGCCCCTGATTCTTTAATCAAATTTTAATCGATCTTATTGCCGACCATCAATTTACCGGACGATCCGAAGAAAGCGACCTGCCAATCTTAAAGGCTGCAACACCGGCGCGTCCAACTTCATATATCGGTTTTTATTTTACGTAGTAATTATAAACCAACTAAGTATGAAATTAATTAATCATGTTTTCAAGAACCTGGCCGGGGTTGTTTTAACCGATTTTACAAGACCGGAAAAACAATGCTTAAAAAAAGATTGAGGAGATACCGTTTATCCTGAAAAGCAGGCGCATTAAGGGTTTCAGGCGAATGAATCCTATTTTTTGGAATAAATTTTGCTTTGAGACCGCGAATTTTCAAAAGGACAAACTTTTAGAAAATTGTCAGGGTTTGTCCACTTATTTTTTAAACACCCCCGTATGAAATTATCGATTTGCAGCTTTGCAGCAGCATTGCTAACCATGCTCGTATGCACCACTCACGCTCAATTACCATTTGAATTTGGAACCTGGCAGGCATTTGCCAAACTAATGGATTACAAGGAATTTCCTGAACTCCGTGGTCGAATGGTATCGTTTAACTGGAAAGACATAGAACCGTCTAACAACCGATGGGACTGGTCCTCGTTTGATTCTAATTTAACGGCTTCCACTGCCGATGGTAAACCGGTTACTTTTATGGTTTACACAAAGGAAGCCGCTCCCGACTGGATTTATCAAAATGGGGTTCCAAAAGTTACGGAAACAGACAATAATGGTAAAACGGTCGGCTATTCACCTTATTATGCGGATGACGACTATAAGTTCTTTTTCAAAAGAATGATTACCACTGTAAGGCAACACGTTGAAAAGATGGATGCCTCTGTGAGAAAATATATCATAAGCGTGGAGGGTTGTTTGGGCAGTACCGGTGATTACATCAGTTACAAAGGCAATGTGCCATCGCAGTACTATCTTTCACCTACCGATTTTGGTAATTTGTACTCTGAATTTACGATCAAGTTTTATGAGGAATATAAAAATACGAATCCAAAGATCAACCTGATCAGCAATCCGCATAATAACGGACAGGAACAAACGACCTGGCTATTGGAAACTTGTCCCGGAACCTGGATCAAAACAGGTTCAATCGGAAAGGGTTATCAGCTGAATGATGAAAAAACAAAATCGCTCTGGCTGTACAACGTCCTAAATACGAAGCAGTCGAGCGGCGACTTTGTAAGGGCAAGGTCCGAATTTTCCGGACAGGTATCGCAAACTCCATGGTGGAGATCCAGCGAACCGAAAAATACTTTTGCAGTGTTTTGTTCAGAAATAAGCTGGGGCGTAGATTTCTCCAACCAGCCTCCTGCCCAGATCAAAAACTCCAACAACGATACCGCTTACAGATTCTTTAATAAGTATGCGGGAGCAAAAGATCCTTCGCAAAGTTTATATGCGATGAGTGCACTCAAAGATGTACTCGACGCTGCAGACGAAGCACGTTTTCCCGCTTCTTCTTTCGGAACGGTTTCCAGAACCAATCAAACAAGGTATTTGAATATCCAAAAAGCCTATGCCGCTTATGGAGCACTGTTGCAGGATCCCAAAACCGCAACCCTCGAGGAAATGGATAACCTTGGAGCGAAAGGCATTAATGATGTAGGTTGGGATCTGCTGCCGGGAAATTATGAACGCTTCCTCGAACAGATAAACCCCAACGAAACCAGTGTTGGATACTGGAACATTGCAAGCGCTGATCCTAATACAATCTACGGAAGATTCGGCCGGGGCTTCGACATCAGCAAAAATAAAACGGCTTTGTACTTTAATGTTGATGACCGGTTTTTGAATGGTGCGCCACTCAATGCAGGCTATCCTATAACTATTGAAGTAACTTATCTGGATAAAGGAACAGGAAGTTTTCAATTGGTTTACGATGGGAAAAGAAATGCGAATGCCACATCATCCACGGTGAAATTGTCAAACACCAATAAGTGGAAAAAGGCAACGTTCAAACTTTCTGATGCTTATTTCGGCAATCGCGGTTTAAATAAATCCGATTTCAGCCTTAGAAATGCCGGGAAAGGTAATGTAATCTTTTCTATAGTAGAATTGGCGAGACCAACCACTAAATCGGCAAAATTCCAGGCCGGTGGTGACCAGGCAGATGCGGTTGCAGTAGCAGAGAACAGACCAGCAAAAACAGAATTATCCATCATGCCAAATCCGGTTCAATTTCAGTTTAACCTGTCATTGAAAGATAACCGGGAAATGAAATCAGTAACAATTTTTGATCTTTCCGGAAAGCCGGTATTTGAAAGGGTCGTAAACGCGCCGCGAATTACGATCTCAAAATCTGAAATAGGAAATCATTCCGGCACCTTTGTTATCAGGGTAACAACCGGGGGCGAAACCTATTCATCAAAGATCATCGTTTTATAAACCGAACGGGTTTAAGATTAACAGAGCCGCTTTCAAAAGAAGCGGCTTTGTTGATTCTATCACAATCAATGCTAATCCGATTTAAATGACATTCAACTTCAGCAAACCAACTTGAAATTATCTCACCGGCCTTGCTGTCCTTTTTATTTTGTCTTTGCTAAAATCTTGTTCAATGTATTGACATTACGGGCAGTCATAAATTCCTGGTTTGCCGCTTTTGCCATATATTTTCCAAACACACTATCGAGTGTCAGTCCTTTTTTTACCCTCCAATATACCACATTGCTTCCTGCTTCCACCGATTCTGTTTCGGCATCGAGACTTCCACAACCGGCAATGATTTCAGTCTGAAATCCGTTTTTGGTAAAAACAACATATTGATGATAACCGTTCAATGCCCCGAGCGGATTTTGATCCAGAATTTGGGCTAGCCGTTCCGGCTTCAGCACCAAAATTTTTGCAGGATAGTTGAAGGTGTTTGACAACAAGGATTCTATTTGCGAACTGAGATCGTCTTCGCTATATTCCGCAGATTCAAATATCACGTTGCCGGTCTGCAATACAGTTTGCACATTTCGAAATCCGACACCTTCGAAGCAACTTTTCAGTTCAGCCATCTTTATTGTGCGGCCGCCCACATTTATTCCTCTTAAGAAAGCGATGTATTGCATATTCCTTATTTATAAAATCAGGTTATCATTCTCATCGAGCAGCCAAAAAGGATTGTAGGCAACTTCAAACAAAAAGCCGTCGGGATCTTTAAAATAACCGCGGTATCCACCCCAAAAAACCGTTTCGCCCCTCCGGATTACCTCAGCGCCAAGAAGGACAACGTTCTGTAAAATTTCATCCACCTCACGCTCCGATCTGGCATTATAAGAAATGGAAATACCCGAAAATGCCGGCTGTTCTGCTGTTAATCCGGCATCCGCCGCCAATGCTGATCTCGGGTAGAGCGCCAGTACCATTCCACCAAGTGGAAACAAAGCGAAATCGTCGCCGCTTCTTTTCGATTTTTTCCATCCTAATCCCTCATAAAATGCAAGAGAACGCTGAAGATCTTCCACCCCAAGGGTGATTAAATTTAATTTCTGACGCATATTCAATCCTGCATTTTTTGATAACTTGAGGGAAAGAAAAACCGGCTGACCTTCCCCATAAAATCATTTCCTTGCCAAACGCATGGCCTTCACTTTTTTCAAAGAATCGAGGGAAAGCAAACGCCGGTACTCATTTGATTCAACCGCAACCAATGCAACTTTTCCGAGTTGATCAAAATGAAATCCATACCCATATCTTTTGGCCAGCGGAGAGGTACGCAAACACGCCTGACCCTTTGAAAAAAACGCTGTCCGCGCAACTTCATAATCACTCTCCACAATCCCTTTTCTGGTACAAAATACTTGAAACAACAATTCATCGGAAGTGAACTGATAGGGATGATTTATCAGCATTTCAAACTGAAGCCGTGCAACCGATTTTTCCCGTTGGGAAAGTGGCGGCATTTCTGATTTTCCCAAAGAACAATCTTCGGCTACGGTAATAAGCGTATTATAATAATTCGTGGTGAACATCATTAACTTTGTTTCACAAAACTCCTGAAACCCTTACCACTCCTGAATTACGATACAAACGCCCGATTCATCTAATAATGCAAACTCCTTCGCCTTCCACGGCTTGGTTGTTATCTTATTCAGGTTGGGATGCAGCAGTTCGGGATGCGAAGCCTTTACTCTTTGATAAACCTCTTTGATATTATTTGTTTCGAGCCGCAATTCGGGTCGTGCTTTTTCAGCCTGTTCCTTATTCTCTACGAGATGAATTTTCAGATAATCCTTTTCTACTACACAAAACGGACTTTCCTGTCCATTCATTTTTTGGTAAATAATTGTAAAACCAAGACAATCGACAAAGAGCTTCAATCCGTCGCTGAGGTCTGCATAAAATATATTTGGAATGAGCGTTTTAAACTCCATAAAATTGATTTCCGGCGGTTGGTAATTGCACATCAACGAAGCCATCGAATCCTCTAATATAGTGAAGTTTTTTATTCTAACGGCGCGACCATCAAGTGATTCATTCAGCTTCTATTCTTCAGCCTGATAGATCTCCTTAATATTCCGGCCATAGCCGTCAAAATCCAACCCATAACCCACGACGAATTTATCGGGAATGGTAAATCCAAGGTAGTCGATTTTGACAGGATATTCTGTTGCTTCAGCCTTATGCAGCAACACGCAAATCTTTAGGGAGGCTGGCTGCTGGTTAATGATCTGGGGAAGGAAATAGTGCAAGGTTCTTCCGGTATCAATAATATCTTCTACGATAATAACGTGCCTGTCTTTGATATCGATATCCAGCCCGATTGCGGTAACCACCTGTCCGGATGATTTTGTGCCTTTGTAAGAAGCAAGCTTGATGAAACAGATTTCGGCCTGGATGTGCACGCTCTTAAACAGGTCGGCGGCAAAGATGAAAGAGCCGTTCAGGATGGCAATAAACAGAGGTTTCTTGTTTTCATAATCACGGTTGATTTCCGCGGCAAGTTCCTTTACTTTCTGCTCAATCGATTCCTGTGAGATATACGGAACAAAGGTTTTATCATGTACCTGAATGGATGACATCAAAATTTGAAAGATTTTAAAAATTAACGCGCAGCAACTTTCACGAGACGGGGATAATAAGCAGGATTTCCCGGGCGCAGATAAACCTTCTCCCCTGCCTGCGGTTGTAATCCTTTTTGAATTTTATTATATTCCAGAATACTTTCGAGTAGTACGCCTTCCGCTTGTGAAATCGATTCTACTGTTTCGCCGGCTAATACAATGTGGTATTCTTTTTCACTGCTTTTCTTTGGCTTTTTTTCGAGGTAGATCAGTTTATCTTCCTGTAAAATATCGGCATCTTTCTCCAGATCATTGTATTCCAACAATTTTGAAAAAGGAATTTTTTGTCTGTTAGCGAGTGCGAATAAAGAAGTTCCCGCGCCAACGTAAATGCATTTTGCCAGGTTGTTTTTGAAGATGCCGGTCGGATACTCTTTTCCGGATGCCACCGGCACATTTTCAACCGGTGTATCAAGCAGTACGGCATCTGCTATTTCGGAGGAAGTTGCAGCATCATCGGTTGCAGGAGCTGAGACGAGAATATTTTCAGACCAGTTATTAACCCGGTTAATCGCCATTAAAGTGTATTGTTGAAGGTCGTTTTCCCTGATAACTTTCATCAGCAGTTGCGCATATGAGGGATTGGTGGCATAGCCTGCTTTTTTCAGCCCCTTACACCAGCCTTCATAATCTGTTACATCAAGGTCAAACAGAAAGCCGTAATGCGGACGGCTCCTCAAAAAATCGGAATGATCGCGGTACGAATCTTCAACGGTTGGATAACTTCTGAAGCACTCGTTTTTCACGTCATCGTCATGAAAAACCGAAGCACCCTGCCAGTCGTTTTTACATTTGATTCCAAAATGGTTGTTCGATGAAATTGAGAGGTCACTGCGCCCTGCTGCAGATTCGAGGATGCCCTGGGCAAGCGTTATGCTTGCGGGAACGCCCGTTCTTATTTCTTCCGCAATTGCAATTTCCTTATACTTGTCTATGTAATCCTGAACCGAAGAACCGGTTTGTGCAAATGAAAAATTGCCGGCCAGTACCAGCACAAAAAGAAAGAGCAAGTAATTTTTCATTGTTATTTATTTTTTATCAACAATAAACCGTCTCTTACGGTTAACATGACTTGTTCCGTTCGCCCGTCTGCCGCCACATGTTTATTAAAACGATCAATTGCCAGTGCATTTTTTCCTTTTACCGGATCTTGTAATACCTGTCCGTGAAATAAAACGTTATCGGCTATTATTAACCCGTTCTCTGATAAACGAGGTACAACCTGTTCGTAGTATGTAATATAACCGGTTTTATCGGCATCAATAAAAACAAGATCCCATTTGTAGGGCAATGCGGGAATAATATCCGCGGCATTTCCGACATGCAAATGTATTTTTTTAGCGTATTTTGATTCCTTAAAATATCCTGAACTGAGCGCGCCGTCCTTTTCACTGATGTCAATGGTATGCAAAACGCCATCTTCCCTCAATCCGGCAGCAAGGCAAATTGCACTGTAGCCCGTGAAAGTGCCGATCTCGAGGATGTATTTCGGCGCCATCAGCTTACTGATAAACTGCAAAAACTTCCCCTGTAAATGTCCGCTCAGCATGTGTGGATCATCATGGCCGGCGAAGGTTTCTTCCCTGATCTTTTTGAGCAGCGCATCTTCCGGCGAAGTGAAAGTCTCACAATAGGAAGAGGCAAGTTC
>JAFAEW010000129.1 GCA_023423835.1 Bacteroidota bacterium
GGATAGAATAGCTAGCGGATTATAATTTTGTCGATCGCATTTTCTCTCAGGCTCTCATTGATCCGCTCGATTATTTTTTCCCTCTGATAATGCAATTCCTGTTTTAAAGGAGCTACTGAAGTAGAAATGAATAGGGTTCGTTGTATAATCTCGATCTTATCGGTATGCTTTGCGATGGTTTTGCCCATGATTTTTTCCCAGATATCGTTGATTTGTACTGCCCGCACGCCGTTCTTTAAGCGGCTTTTATCGAGAAATTGTTTCATGGCATCGCCGAGTGATTGTTCCATCGGGTAAAATTAAATCGAAAAGCCGGTTCCGCCGTATTTTCTCCACTTTTCCGTTGCGTTCGTGAAGGTCTGACTCTCTAATTGCGAGCAGTTTATAAAATGTAAAATATTAAAATCTTTAAAAAGTCCTTAAAGGAAGAGCGATTTAACGAGCTTTTTTGTTTTTAAAATTAAAAGCCGTTTAAAAATGATTTTCAATGTTTTTTGTATAAAGATTCGTTCTAATCTTGCACCCGCAAAACAATTCGTACCTAACAAAGTGCCAGTTCAACAACAAAATAAAAAGGAGGGAAACAACCAGCAAAAGTTTACAACAACATTCTGTTTGATAATTGCAGAAAATCCAATTCGTACCATAAGACAGTAATCCATGAAAAAACAGCCAACTGCCCTTATGTTTAAATTATCCTCTTCCATAAATATTTTTAATCCACACACAAACGTTTCAAAACACACACAAACGTTTACAAAGTCACTCAAAATGAAAAAAGTAAAATCTCTCTTGATGGCAACCGCTATCATCGCAATTGCTACCTCTGCAAACGCTCAGTCAACCGCAACCGCTTCAGCAAGTGCAACCATCGTAACGCCGATCTCAATTGTAAAAGATGCCGATCTTAATTTTGGTAACATCGCAGTTACAAATGTAGCAGGTACGGTTCAAATGGCGGCTGACGGAACACGCTACAAAACAGGTGGTATTACGCTTCCCGTTAGTACCGGAACTGTTACTCCTGCTCAATTTTCAGTGTCAGGAGATGGTAACCACGCTTATAATGTTACCCTTCCAACTTCTGTTACGATTAACAACGGTGCTGAATCTATGATCGTAGATGACTTCATTCATAATGCAACAGGAAGCCTCACCGGCGGCGTTGAAAGTTTTAAAGTGGGTGCTACCCTGCATGTTTCAGGAAGCCAGGCAGCAGGTCAGTATCAGACTGCTACTCCGTTTACCGTTACAGTTAACTATAACTAATCATACAACTGAAAAACGGTGAACCATTCACCGTTTTTCTTCTTTCCTCGATACTATGAAAAATTATACCACCAAAAATTTTAAGCCCTCCGTGAAGATCAAATCCCTTGTCATATTCCTTTTTACATTTTCCGCCCTTCAATGCCTTGCCCAGGGAAACCTGATGATATTTCCGATGCGTGCAGTGTTTGACGGTAGAGAAAATGTAATGGAACTCAACTTATCCAATTCGGGTATGGACACAGCAAGGTATGTGATTTCAATGATCGAGATCAGGATGAAACAGGATGGCAGTTTTGAAACCATCACCCTTCCTGATGAAGGACAAAATTTTGCCAGTAAATATGTGAGGGTGTTTCCGCGTTCGGTAATGCTTGCACCGAAAGAATCGCAAACAGTGAAGCTGCAATTGAATAAAGCGAGTCAGCTTGCAGCCGGTGAATACCGTTCACACCTCTATTTCAGGGCCGTGCCCAACCAAACTGCTTTAGGAGAAAGTACCGTGAATGTTGATTCCTCGGAAATATCGGTAAAACTCACTCCTGTTTACGGTCTCAGTATTCCGGTAATTGTGAGAATAGGCGAAAACAATACGAAAGCAACACTTTCAGATCCGAAATTGGTAATGCAGGATACTATTCCGGTTTTGTCGTTTCAGTTTAAGCGGGAAGGCAATATGTCGACCTATGGCGATCTGAAAGTCGATTATATCAATGATAAAGGCAAGACAATAACGGTAGGAGAGGTAAAAGGCATTGCTGTTTATACGCCCAATACTTCCCGAATTATGAAAATGGCCTTACCGAATCAACCGGAGGTTGATTATAAAAAAGGCCGGATTCATATCAGTTATGAAGCCGTTTCAACCGGCAGAAAACCGCAGGTTTTAGCCGAAACCGATTTGAATTTATAATCAAATCAAAAACCGAAGGAGGCCCGTTCCATCTTTAATGCAAAAGATGACAGCTTCTAAATCAAAGTCCACCTATCCTTTCGATTTGCCTAAAAAAGATTTAGTATCATTATGAAAACGAACCGGCGCTCTTCATTTTTTGCAAAACTGCTATCAACGGCTTTGTTTTCGCTGATTGGATTGTTGAGCTTTGGCCAGAGCCTGTCAACTTACCAATTTGTGTCGGGCAATCGTACTTATCAGCAGCTCGATGGGGCAACGTTAGTACTATCAGCAAAAAATGAAGTTGATAATGATCGTTCAATTGGTTTCAATTTCACCTTTTGCGGTCAGAGCTATACTCGCTTTTCCATTAGTGCCCGGGGGTACATTACTTTAGGCAGCTCGCCGATTACAACTGATCAGAACAAAAATTTACAAACAGCCACGCCTCGGCCAATTATTGCTCCCTTCTGGGACGATAATACTACGTCCGGACCTTCTGTTTATGTGAAAAATGAGGAGTCGAATGATGAGAAGATTATGGCAGTGGAATTTAGAAACGCCGAAGGCTCCAGTTTTTTCGGAGGCTATACGGTATCCGCAATACTTCGAATTTTCGAAAAATCAGGTAAAATTGAAGTCGTTTATCGATATTCATCTACTGTGTGGTGGCCAGGTCTAGGAGCGATTCCGTCCGCTTATTCAGGCATCACCAATGAATCTACAACGGCTGGAAGTGTTATATACGTGAACTCATCTATGAACGGCGTGCAGAGCTCGGTGGCAACAATTACGAGTCCTAAAACGAACTATTATATAAGTTTCCTTCCTCCTCCTTCCTGCAAGGATCAATTCTTACCATTGGCATATTATAAACTGGATGGCAATGCGGTGGATGACATGGGAAATATACCAGGTACACTTCAGGGAGCTCCAACATCTGCTACCGATCGTTTTGGCAATGCAGGAAAAGCATTGAGCTTTAATGGGACCTCTCAATACATTTCGACCTCGAAGGTGTGGACAAAGCCGCAGCCCACAAGTCTGACTATATCACTTTGGTTTAAGACAAATACCACTTCCGGCGGACAGTTAATGGGCTTGGGGGATGCTATCACCGGCCAAAGCGGAAAGCACGACCGGAAACTTTATATGAACAATGCCGGACAGATTTCCTTCGGAGTTTATAGCAACAACGCAGATACGAATATAGTGCGATCGCCACTATCATATAACGATGATAAATGGCATATGGCGCTTGCTATCTTAAATCCTGCAAGTGGAATCTCTCTCTATATGGACGGGCAACTCGTGGCATTCAGAGGAGATGTTCGATCGGCGCAAACAGATTACGACGGCTATTGGAGAATCGGATACGACAATGTTAATCTGTGGCCGGGACAACCGACGAGCTTTTATTTTAAGGGTACGCTCGATGATGCCTTTATTTATCATAGAGCGCTGAGCAGCGCTGAGATTAATTCAATATACAATACAGGTTTTGAGGCCGCAAACAACGGTCCGGTCTGTTCAGGAAGTACCCTCAATTTATTTGCTCCGGCAATGCCCGCTGGCAGTAGCTACGCATGGCTCGGACCTGCAGGTTATTCGTCCAACCAGCAAAATCCTTCCTTTAAATTTGAAAAGAAATACGCCGGAAATTTTTCTGTGACACTTTCTAATCCGGCCTGCTTCGCTTCAACACTTTCAACTGTCGTTGCGCCCTCAACCATTTCCGGTAAATGGATTGGCGGCTTCAACAGCGACTGGCACAATACAACTAACTGGTGCAACGAGGTATTACCGGTTGCAACAACGGACGTAACCATCGATACCGAAACCGTTAATTCGCCCGTAATCTCCAATACAACGACTCCTGCTTATTCCCAAAATCTTACTATAAAAAATCCGTACAGTCTGACGGCAAATGCCAACACAGTCTTATCCATCAACGGAAACCTCGGAAACAACGGGACGATGACAAATTCCGGCAGGATTGAATTTCGGGGTTCGGCCAATCAAACCATCACCGGTGTTAACCAATTCAACGACGTAGTGATTACGCCTTCCGCCGCTGCAACGGTGTTCATGGCCCCAAATACAACCATTAATAACCTCACCCTCGACGCCGGAACATTGTCAACTGCTACGGTCACCGACCTGTTCATTAAAGGCGACTGGATGAAAAACGGGGGAAACTTTTCAACCATCTTCAATAACGTAACCTTCAATGGCAATAAACCACAAACTATCGGCGGAACAACCGTTACCACTTTCAAAAATCTTCTGATCAATACCACTGATCTGGTAAAACTCGCCATAAACACCTCTGTTTCCGGCAATCTTGCTGTCAATGGAGGAAGTTTTGATATACAGACTTTTACCGCAAACCGTACCACTGCCGGAGGTTCATTAACGCTTGCCGCAAATTCATTTCTGAAAATTGGCGGAACGGGCGGATATCCCTCTAACTATACAACAAACCCTCACAATCTCACCAGTACCGTCGAGTATTATGGAACCAACCAAACCATATCAGCCCAATCGTACGGAAATCTCATTTTAAGCAGTTCATCGGGGGCCGCAACCAAAACTTTACCTGCCACTGCAATTACAGTAAACGGAAATTTCACTTCTGTAAAAGGAACGGGAACTTCTGTCAGCTTTACGGTCGCTAACAATCTCACCGTAAAGGGAAATGCGAACATCGGGGCCGCAACCACTGCCACCGTTGCAAATACAGGCGTATTTGGAATCGGGGGATCAACTAACAACAACGGAAAATTTGATGCAACCGCAGGAACAATTGAGTTCCTTGGAACGACAGGACAAACAGTTCCGGCTAATGCGTTTTTCAACAATCTCGTAAACAATCTTACGATCAGCAATCCTGCTACTACCACCTTGCTTGGTCCGCTTTCGGTTACCGGCATCGTTCGTGCAAATGCAGGTACTCTGCAATCAAACGGATATTTAACGCTTGTTTCATCTGCCACTCAAACGGCGTTAGTATTTCCATCCGGAACGGGACAGGTGTTGGGAAAAGTTTCGATGCAACGGCATCTTCCGTCGGCCTTCGGATATAAATATGTAAGCTCGCCCTTTTCCGACGCAAGGGTAAGTGAATTCAAAGAAGAAATTGATCTCACAGAATCTTTTCCAACATTTTACCGCTACGATGAAAATCTCATGTCATCCGGCTGGGTAAAATATATCAGCCTTACCGATCCGCTCAATCCTTTTGAAGGCTATGCAGGCAATTTCGGACAAGCAACTTCGCCAAAAACCATCAGCGTGACCGGAACTTTGAATAACGGAACGGTCAGCACGCCGGTTTTGTACAACCACAACCGGCCCTATACGAAGGG
>JAFAEW010000047.1 GCA_023423835.1 Bacteroidota bacterium
CAATGAAACTTCCGTTTTCCGCCGCTGTTAATTTCAAAACGCCTTCGGTCTGCTGCACTGAAAATCCATAATCCCTGATGATTTCCCAGATGAGTGTTCTTACTGCCGCCATTTTTAGCAACAAAAAAATCGGAATATGAATTTCATTGTTTACTTCTTTGCAAAGTTTCCTTTTCTTTATTTGAATGATTTCATCATATAGAATTTCCACCTCCTGAAAACGGCCAATGTTGTGCAATACATTTTCGGAAGCGGCGGGATTACGTTGTTCGATTAAAGGAATCACATTTAAACGGTAGAAGTTGCGGGTATATTTATCAGAAAAGTTTGAGCTGTCATCCATCCATTTCAATCCGTTGATTTGAGCGAAATTTTGCAGTTCTTCCCTTTTGAATTGCAGCAGTGGCCGTATTATTTTTCCCTGTTTTTCCGGAATTCCGGTAATGCCATGTATTCCCGAACCTCTGAAAAAATTTATCAAAACTGTCTCAACATTGTCATTTGCGTGATGAGCCGTCACCAAATATACCTGCTTTTCTTTCTCCTGTTGAAGCAGTTCTTCAAACCAATTGTATCTTAATTCTCTTGCGGCCTCCTGCACCGATATTTTTCGATCGTTGCTGTAGGCGGCGGTTTCAAATTGTTTAATAAAAAGCGCACAGCCATAGTGGGCAGCAAGTTTTGCCACAAATTCCTGCTCTTGCTGCGCTTCTTTCCTGAGGTTGAAGTTGACGTGGGCAATGGAAAAACTATATTTTGCCTGAAAGAAAAGTTCCGCCATTGTGCGGCTGTCGAGTCCGCCGCTTACTGCTAAAATAAATTTGCTGTCAGAAGTCCTGATCGCAAATTCTTCCTGAATTATCCGTTTAAATCTTTCCAGCATTCTCGTCAATAAAAATACAACAGTTACTAATGGATTTGGAAGGTCTTTTTTTGTGATCTGTCCAGTTAAATTTTTTAGTTAGGCCAACAGAAGCGAACTTCGCGAAATGAACAATCGTTAGTATGGACCTTTCATTTGACAATACGCAAGTGGCTTTCGCCTATAAATCAACAAAGGAACTTAAAAATTCCCGTTTATTATTAAAATCAATGCATTATCCGGCGCTTGTTTCTGTTGGAACGAGACTTACGCCCGTTTTACTGAAATCAGGACTGCCCGTAGAAGGAATCATCCGGAAGACAATTTTCAGGCAATTTGTGGGAGGAGAAACCCTCGAGGCAACAAAACCGGTTTGCAGTTTACTCGGAAATTATAACGTAGATGTAATCCTTGATTATGGCGTGGAGGGCAAGGAAACCGAGGAGCAGTTTGATAAAACCGCCGACGAATTTATCAGGGTAATTGATTATGCTGCTTCCCAGCCGAATATTCCCTTTATGAGTGTAAAGGTGACCGGTCTTGCCCGATTCGGTTTGCTGGAAAAACTGAATGAAGCGCCTCGATTACGAAGCGGCATCCATGACAACGAAGAACAGAATGCCGAATGGGATAAAGTGTACGACCGCATGTACCGTATCTGTGAAGAAGCAGCAGCTAAGGGCGTGCGTGTATTGGTGGATGCAGAAGAAAGCTGGATACAGGATCCGGTTGACAGGATGGTTATGGATATGATGACGATTTTCAATAAAGAAAAACCGATCATCTGGAACACGTTGCAACTTTACCGCCATGACCGGTTGAACTTTCTCGAACTGAGCCACCGGATTGCAGTGGAAAAGGGATTCAAACTCGCAGTAAAGCTTGTCAGAGGAGCGTATATGGAGAAAGAAAGAGCAAGAGCGGCTGAAATGGGATATCCTTCCCCCATCCAGCCGGATAAGGAAAGTACCGATCGCGATTATAATCTCGCCGTTCAATTTTGCCTCGACAAAATCGAAAACACCTACGTAATGGTGGCTTCGCACAACGAGCAAAGCAATATGCTCGCTGCAAAATGGCTCGACAGTCACAATTTGCCGCATAATGATCCTCATGTTTTTTTCTCTCAACTTTACGGTATGAGCGATAACATTACTTTCAACCTCGCGAAGGCGGGATTCAGTGCCAGCAAGTATTTGCCATTTGGTCCCATAAAGGATGTAATTCCCTATCTGATGCGTCGTGCGCAGGAAAACACCAGCGTAAGCGGACAGGTTGGTCGCGAGCTTAGCCTCGTAAATAAGGAGATAGAAAGAAGAAAAAAAGGTTGAACCGGCCTTCCTAATTATCTGTTAATTTAAAGTATTCTATAGCTGCCTTTCTGGTGGCAACCGCGAACCCTTGTCCCGCGGCATTATTTTGGCATATTTCCTCTTGGAAGAAATTTTTTACTATCGGACGTTAAACTTCAACAGAAGTGACTCGTCTTTTATAAAAAGCTAAATAAAGTGGAAAAGTCAGGATTAGTTAAATGGATTCTCAGTTTCGTGATTATAGTCACCGTTGCCGGGTGTACAAAAGAAAATAATTTTTCCAATAATGGCCTTAATCCGTCCTCAGGCGTTTATCGGGATGAGGTTTATGGAAGTAACGTAAACTGGATGGGGCAAACAGAACAGCTTGCAATGGACGTTTATCTTCCGCCCACCGCAGTAGACGATTCGTCAGGCCGGAAATATCCTTTTTTACTGTTCATTCATGGCGGTGGTTTTCATACCGGAGATAAATCGGCTGCAGAAAATTTTGCCCGCCTTATGAATCAGAAAGGATTTGTGGTTGCATCTATAAATTACCGGATTGGATGGACACAGGATGAAAATGATGCGTGCAACGGCGATACCGTTCAGGCAAAGGAGGCCGTTTATCGCGCCATCCAGGATACGAGAGCAGCCTTCCGCTATGCGGTGGCCAATGCCGACAGATTTGCCATCGATACAAACTGGATATTTGTGGGAGGATCGAGTGCAGGCGGTGTTACTTCAATCGCCGTATCCTATATTACTCCTGAAAATGCGGAAGACGTATTTCCCGGGTTTGCGGCAACCATGGGACCGATCGATGCCGATAATTCACTCACTAACACCTACAGAATAAAAGGCACCGTAAGCATGTGGGGCGCATTCAACACCATGGAAATCATCAACAAAGACAACGCAAAACCCACCATCTTTTTTCATGGAGAATTAGACCGCGTATGTCCATATGATGTAAGCCATTTTTATAGCTGCGACAATTTCCCGGTTAGCTATGGATCAAAGCCACTTTATGACAGAATAACGTCCTTCGGAGTACCGGCCGTTGCAAATATCGATCCTCAGGGAGGACATGGCGTGTATACCGT
>JAFAEW010000116.1 GCA_023423835.1 Bacteroidota bacterium
ATCCGCTAGCTATTCTATCCTTACTCTCGGATCTATTACCGCATAAAGCAGATCGGCCAGCAGGTTCACCAGCACAAAAAAGGTGGCCGTAAGTAAGACGCTTCCCATAACCACCGGGAAATCGAGATTTTCAAGTGCATCAACTGTAACCTTCCCGATTCCCTTCCATCCGAAAATATATTCTACGAAAAACGCACCCGCCAGCAACTCGGCAAACCAGCCTGTAATAGCGGTTACCACCGGGTTAAGCGCATTTGGCAGCGCATGCGAAAAAATGGTTTTCCGCCGGCTCAATCCTTTTGCAAAGGCAGTTCGGATATAATCCTTGTGCAACACATCTAGCATAGCACTTCGCGTAAGCTGCGTTATGATCGCCAATGGCCTGATGCCAAGGGTAATGGCTGGCAGGATCAGGTTTTTGAGTTGCAGGTGTTTTCCGGTAAAGGCATCATATTCATACAAACTCCCCGTCATGTGCAAACCGGTAATATCGCTCAATAAAAATCCGAACAGATAAGCCAGCACAATTCCCATAAAAAATGAGGGAACAGAAATCCCCAGAATACTGGAAAAAACAGCGGTGGTATCCATCCAGGTATTTTGTCTAACAGCGGCTAAAATTCCCAACAAAACACCAACAATGGTGGCGAAGAACATGGCGGCAAAACCCAGGACGAGGGTTCCGGGCAAGGCTTCCCACAAGACCTCAGAAACCGGTTTACGGCTGTGGTACGATCTTTTGAGATAAGGGAGTTTCAGACATAGTTTCGTTTCACCGTTTCCTATTGTGAAACCGCTTATCTTTCGTTCCGCGATCTCCCGGTCTGAATAGAAGCTAACCGGGGAAACGTCGTTGAGGTACAACAGCAACTGCTTCCATTTCGGTTGATCCAGTCCCAACTCTTTGCGGATATTCTGCGTCGTTGCCTGATCGGCGGTTTGACCCATCACCAGCCGGGCAGGATCGCCAAAACCCTGGAACAGGAAGAATACGAGGATCACCACACCCAATAAAACCAGGATTCCGTAGGAAAGCTTTCGAATAATGAATTTAACCATATTGCCCGCAGGTTCGTTTCAAAGGTAACGAAGACGCGTTTTAAATTGCTGATTCTGAATAACGATAATTGCTTCTAATTTCGTTTGTCAGGGCAAGGGCACTTATTCGAAGATTTTTGAACAGAGCTTTACTGCTTCCATTGCCTGTTTTACATCGTGAACGCGTAGAATATTCGCTCCGTTCATCAGTGCCACGGTATTTAAAACGGTCGTTCCGTTTAACGCTTCCTCAGGGCTAATGTTTAAGGTTTTATAGATGGTTCCCTTTCTTGAAATCCCGATGAGCAAAGGCTTTCCCGTTATTCTGAAAACTTCCAGCTTCTTCAGGATCTCAAAATTGTGCGCAAAGGTTTTTCCAAATCCCAGCCCGGGATCTAAGATGATATCTGTAATGCCTGCCTTTTTGCACGCTGCCATTCGCTCAATAAAATAATCGAGAATTTCGAGGCATACATTCTCGTAAACCGGATCTTTTTGCATGTCAAGCGGCTTTCCCTTAATGTGCATGCAAATGAAGGGTAGTCGCAGGTCTGCCACCGTTGACAGCATCTTCTCATCAAAAGTTCCGCCGCTGATATCGTTGATAAGGTCGGCTCCATTTTCGGCTGCCATCCTTGCTACTGATGACTGATAAGTATCAACGGAAATAAACACGGTTGGAAAACGTTTTCTGATTTCTTTAATTACCGGAACCACTCTTTTCATTTCTTCCCCATCAGAAACCGGCAGGCTTCCGGGTCTTGTGCTTTGTCCGCCCACATCAATGATCGTGGCTCCTTCCTCTACCATTTGCGCAGCCTTATTGATTGCAGCCTCTAATTGTTCTGTGCGGCCGGACTTGTAAAACGAATCGGGCGTGCAGTTGATTATTCCCATCACAACCGGCCTGTCGAGTAATAAAAGCCTTCCGTTGCAGTTTATTGTAAACATTTCCTTCTTTGCGTTACTTTTGGCTGTAATAGTAATGATTTTTAGATAAAGAAATTTAAACTGCTTTGAACGGATGAAGGATACATCGGCACAGTTTGATCGCGTGATTGAAGCATGCAAAAATATTTTTCTTAAAAAAACAAAGGATTATGGAACATCGTGGCGGGTACTCAGAACAGTTTCTGTAGTCGATCAGATATTTATCAAGGCCCTGCGCATCCGGAACATCCAGGAGAAAAAACAACAACGGATCGCCGATGATATTACCACCGAGTTTAAAGGCATTATTAATTATGCTATTATCGGTTTAATTCAATTGCAGTTGCAACCAAAAATTGAAGATCTTGCAGCAGAAGTTGTAAGCCAATGGTACAGCGAAAAGGTGGCGGAAATAAAAACGCTGATGCTGAATAAAAATCACGACTACGGTGAAGCATGGAGAGACATGAGTCAGGAAAGTTTTGCTGATCTTATACTGGTGAAACTGATGCGGATTAAACAGATCTTGCAGAACGACGGGAAAACCATTATGAGTGAAGGGATTGACGCCAATTACCAGGATATTGTGAATTATGCCGTTTTCGCATTAATATTATCGGATGAGCAGCCAACAACTAAAAATTAAGGGTTGAAATGAAGAAAAAATATCTTTTACTGAGATGGATCATCGGGCTATTGTTCATTTTTTCGGGCTTGATAAAAGCCAATGATCCTTTGGGTTTGAGCTATAAAATGCAGGAATTCTTTGAAGTCTGGGGTTTAACCGGATTGCACGGAATTACACTTCCCCTTTCAATCATCATGAACGTATTTGAAGTGGCAGCCGGAGTGGCGGTGATTCTGGGATGGAGGATGCGGCTCTTTAGCTGGTTGTTGTTGTTGTTAATCATCTTTTTCACCTTTCTTACCGGTTATGCGCATCTTTCCGGTAAGATCAAAACCTGCGGGTGCTTCGGCGATTGTATCCCTCTTACTTCTCTGACCTCGTTTATAAAAGATCTGATTTTGCTGGTGTTGATCGTATTTCTGTTTATCAACCGGAACAGGATCGATTCAAAGCTTTCAACCCCTTTTCCTCAGGTCATCATTTTACTGGTTGTGGCGGGAACCTTTAGCCTGCAGTGGTATGCGCTCAATTATTTGCCCGTCATGGATTGCCTTCCCTATAAAAAAGGCGATAACCTGATCAGGAATATGCAATTACCCGAAGGGGCGGTTTCTGACAGTTTTCTTCTGACCTTCAAATATGAAAAAAACGGGCAGATCGTAGAGTTTTCAAATAACGATTTTCCGGAAGACTTTGATGACAGTTACAAGTTTATTGAACGCGGTCAAAAGCTGATCAGAAAAGGAACCGCTCTCCCAAAAATCACAGATTTCTCCCTGCAGACAACGGATGGAACAGATGTTACCAACCAGGTTTTGGAAACGAATGGAAGATACTTATTGCTGTTTGCACTTGATTTATCAACCTACGACAAATGGCATAACGAGCGGTTTGAACAGATTTTGCAATTATCAAGGGAAAAACATATTCCGTTTTATTTTGTGACCGCCGACAAGCAAAATGCAGAAAGACTTCTCGGAGAGGTTGAGGGCATTCAGATCTTAAGTTGCGATGGTGTGGTAATTAAAACCGCAGCAAGGGTAAATCCAACCTATTTCATTATGAACGGACCGGTAGTGCACGAAAAATTCAGCTATAAACAGGCGGAAGAAGTGGTGGAAAGACTCCTGCATTGAGTTTCGGATAATCCGCTGGAAATTTCAGTTGTTCGGTCTGATCCTATTCCATTCGAACAGGAATCGGGTAATTTTGCTTATATTTGGCCTTCAAACTTCAAAATGGAATTTCTGAGCGCAAATCTTGATTTTCTCGATCATCGATGATCGGCTTCTCCTCTCCTAACCGGTGATTGAAACGCCATGGTTTCAGGCACCTGACAGCTCATTTATTCAAATCAAAAAATAATTTTATGTCAGTTACTCTTACTTCAGGTTCTGAAAAGACAGAACATTTTATGTCGTTGGAAGAAAAATACGGCGCACACAACTATCATCCGCTTCCCGTGGTACTCGAGAAGGGCGAAGGCGTATTTGTGTGGGATGTGGATGGAAAACGCTATTATGATTTTCTCAGCGGATATTCGGCCGTAAACCAGGGCCATTGTCACCCCTACATCATCAGCGAACTTAACCGCCAATCGATGAAGCTTACGCTCACCTCAAGAGCGTTTTACAA
>JAFAEW010000123.1 GCA_023423835.1 Bacteroidota bacterium
CTTAAGGACATCGATAAATTAGCAACTTATATATCAAAACCGCTTTTGTCGACGATTCTCGTGGTGGCTTATAAAGAAAAGAAGATTGACAGCAGAACGTCTTTCGGAAAATTGCTTAAAGCGAAAACAGAATTTCTTTCTACGAAAAAGTTGTATGATAACCAGCTTCCCGATTGGGTGGAGTCAATGATTGCCGGTCAGGGTTTGAAAATCGGTCGAAAAGCGAAGGCCCTTTTGATTGATCATATCGGCAATGATCTTTCCCGTTTAACGAATGAAGTCAACAAGATCTCGCTTAATCTGAAAGGAAAAGAGATCACGGAAGATGATATTGAAAATTTTGTGGGAATCAGCAAAGAGTTCAATGTGTTTGAATTGCAGGATGCTTTCGCCCACAAAAATCTTTCAAAGGCAATCAGGATTATCCAATATTTCGCTGCCAATCCCAAGGCCGGATCCATCCATTATTTTCTGCCGGTTTTGTACGGATTTTTCAGCAAACTCTATGTCATCTCCATTGAATCAACAAATGCCGACAAAGAAATATTTTCTGTATTTCGAAATCCGGTAGCAGTAGAAGGCGCAAAGCAGGCACTGAGGAATTATGGTAGCGGGGGAATTGAAAAAGCCATTCTGACAATGCAGCAATACAACCTGAAGAGTATCGGAATCGATCAGGGAAATGCCGATGAATCGGGATTAATGATGGAGTTGGCGGGAAAAATTATTCTTGCTTGCTGATCTTACCAACGAATTAAGGTGCTCGCCCAGGTGAATCCGCTGCCATAGGCTGCAATGCAAACAAGATCGCCCTTTTTAATTTTACCTTCCTTCAGCGCTTCACAAAGTGCTATCGGAATTGAGGCCGCAGTGGTATTTCCATAGCGCTGAATATTTACATATACTTCATCATCTTCCAATCCGAGTTTTTGTTGCATATATTCTGCTATTCTCGCGTTGGATTGATTCAGGATGAGCATATTAATATCATCAACGGTAAGGTTGTTGAACTGTAAGGCTTCGTCTATCACTTCCGGAAGTTTGCTGAGCGCCTTTTTCAAAACCGTGTTTCCATCCATATAAGGGAAAATCATTCCGTCTTCAACCATTGTTGCATTCAGGAAGGAACCGCCGATCTCCACTTCCTCATACACGCCCAATTCTTTCCACGCATTACTGTGTGTTCCGGGATTCGGCTGCGATAAGGCTTCAGCTCCGTTTCCATCGCTGTGAAGGTGTGTACTTAGAATTCCTTCGTTCTCGTTTTCGGTAGCTTCGAGGATCACCGCTCCTGCCCCGTCGCCGAAGATCACTGAGATAGAACGTCCTCTTGTACTGAAATCCAAACCGGCGCTGTGTTTCTCACTGCCAATGACCAGAATTCTTTTATACATGCCCGAACGGATATATTGATCGGCCACACTAAGCGCATAAATAAAACCGCTGCATTGATTACGGATGTCGAGTGCACCGATCGGGCGCATCTTCATTGCACGTTGTACCAATACCCCGCAGCCGGGAAAATAATAGTCAGAACTCAGGGTTGCGAATATCATGAAATCAATATCCGTAGCTTCGAGTTCTGCGTCTTCCAACGCCATTTTTGATGCCTCCACTCCCATTGTTGCGGGACTTTCGCCAATCTGGTCAGCATACCGCCGTTCTACGATCCCGGTTCGTTCTCTTATCCATTCGTCGTTTGTATCCATAAACCGCATCAGGTCAAAATTGGTGACGACATTTTTTGGAACGTACATACCAACTCCGGTGATCTTACTTCTTATCATAAAATTAAAAATATATTAAAATGGGAGGGCAAAGTAAAGAAAAAAATCAAAAGCGACTGTATGAATTTAATTACATTAGATAATTAAACGAAATTTAATATGTCAACATCCCTTACTTCCCGATTCACCGCTCTTGATGTTTTCAGAGGAATGACCATTTGCTTAATGATCATCGTAAATACGCCCGGAAACGATGATACAACCTATTCTCCACTGCACCATGCGCTATGGAATGGATTTACGCCTACCGACCTCGTTTTTCCTTCCTTCATGTTTGCCGTGGGCAATGCGATGAGTTTTGTAACCAAAAAATGGTCTAACATGCCGGAGCGGGCTATCCTTGCAAAGATCGTAAAGCGAAGTTTGCTGATTTTTGTTTTGGGATTTCTAATGTATTGGTTTCCGTTTTTCCATCAAACAGCGTCCGGATGGGCCTTAAATCCTTTTTCAGATACGCGGATCTTCGGCGTGTTACAACGGATAGCGATCGCCTATTTTATTGCCAGCCTGATGGTTTATTACCTGAAGCCTTCGACCAATATTATCCTCTCGATTCTGATCCTCATTCTTTATTGGCCGGTTTTATATTTTTTTGGCGATGGCCCCGATCCGCTCAATATTCACACAAATGCAGTCTTAAAGCTCGACACCTTCCTGATTGGAACGCGCCATCTTTATATGGGTGAAGGATTTCCCTTTGATCCTGAAGGATTATTGAGTACCATTCCTTCCATCGTAAATGTGATTGCAGGATATTTTGCGGGACTGTATATTCAAAAAAAGGGAAAGAGTTTCGAAGGACTATCAAAATTGCTGCTCGCAGGATTTGCCCTCCTTATCATTGGATACTGGTGGAATCTCGGATTTCCCATCAACAAAAAATTGTGGACAAGCTCTTTTGTGGTGCATGCCGTGGCACTCGATCTGATGTTTCTTTCGCTGATTATTTATTATACAGATTTCAAAAACAAAACGGCCGGTGTTTATTTTTTTGAAGTTTTTGGAAAAAATCCGCTGTTTATTTATTTGCTGTCCGAATTGATGGTGGTGGTGTTATACATGGTTCAGGTGGGCGACGTTTCACTTTACCGCTGGTTATATCTCCATGTCTTTGCGCTTGCCGGCGCTTATTTCGGATCGCTGTTGTTTTCCATCTCCTACATGCTGTTTTGCTGGCTGGTCGGACTTATCCTGGATAAAAACCGGATTTACATCAGGGTGTAACCTGGTTGGGATGCGGGTGGAGCTGAACTACGATGATTTCATTTCCGTACAGGTCAAGACAATGGAGAAAACTGTAATGCTGATCATCAACCGGCCCGACGCGAATTTCTGTTCCATTGTCTTTCAAACGTTTGTGTAATCCGGCAAGATCGTCGGTGTAGATTACCATAAACGGATTTCCTGCCGTTTGGTTTCCTACCGCTTGTTGCTCCCTGGCAGAACCGGCTTTCATCAGCCACAGTCCGCAGGAGGCATCCTTAAATCCGATATGCAGAAAACGATTACCGGTTTCGGGATTTTCCTGGTCAAAAAGAATGTCGAAACCGAATGAACGCCGGTAAAAATCGAGCGCTTCTTCATATTCATTTACAAGCAAAACAAGGCGGCCTATCGTATTTTTCATAAAATGAAAATAGGAAAATCTTTTTCAGCGGAATAAAAAGAAAAAAGAAGCGGGAAAACGAAAAAGCAGATGGGTTAATTTTTCTTACTTTTCAGACTGAACATCAGTGCGCCGATAAGGATAGCAGACGCAATCAACACAAGACCGATGAATTCCATAGAGTTTTTTCGATCTAATACTCAATATCGTGCCAACTTTAAGGATAAGGCCGGTTTAGCCTGATTACCGATGCTTTCCGGGTTAAAAGGCGGGTTAGACAACCAGTAATTCGTAAAATTTTTCTTTTTTTAGATATTTATTGGCAAGTTCCAGCAGCTCGTCAGAAGAAATCGTTTTAATGGTTTCGATGCTTTTATAGAAATAGTCTTCCGTTAAACCGTTCAGAATATAATTTTTCCATCGCCCAATGATATGAAACGGACCATCGAGATCGCCTAATAAAGTTCCGATCATATAGTTGCGAACGAGATCAAGCTCTTCTTCGCTCACCGGTTCGTTGCATAAAATATCCATTTCCTTATAAACTTCTTCGATGGTTGGCTCACAAACATCGCGGCCGGCTTCCGTACTAATCACGATGGCTGATTGTTGAATGTGGTTTAACAGGAAGCTGTGGATGCCGTAAGTGTAGCCCTTTTCTTCCCGGATATTGCTCATTAGTCTCGATCCGAAATAGCCACCAAAAATGTTATTTAGAACCTGCATTTTCATAAAATCAGGATGATGGCGATTGGGAAATAAGCTGCAGATTCTGATAGCACCCTGCACGCCTTCGGGATCATTTATAAAAAACTCCTTTTTCTCTGAGGCCGGTTGAATGCGATGCTGTACCTGCTGAACGGGGGTTTTATTAAACGGTAAGGAACCGAAATTTTTATCAAGGGTTTGACGGATATCGGCCGGCAATTTTCCCGCAATGAAGATGGAACAATTTCCATTCAGGTAATACTGATTATAGAACTGCAATAGTTCATCGCGGTTTAATGCGTCAAAGTCCTTGAAGTTGCTGCATTTCCCGTAAGGATGATCCTCGCCGAAAAGCTGAATGTCCATTTTGCGGTTGGCCACGAAATCGCACTTTTTGAGGTTTACCTTCAACCGTTGCTTTTGATTTTGCTGGTACAATTTCAGTTCCTCTTCGGGCAGAATGGATTCTGTAAGAATCTCGCCTACTACGGGCAATAGTTGAGGTAAATGTTTAGTGAGGCAATGCAGGGAAACGGAGGCCGTTTCACTATAACATTGCCGGTTTAAAAATGCCCCGAAATATTCAAAATGTTCATTGATCTGAAAGGCGGTTTTATTTTTGGTGCCATTCTTCAAAAGAAAGTTTGTGGTGGCCGCTACGATATTGTTTTGTTCAAACCAGTTGCCTGCATTAAATACCCATTCTACCTGCAAAACATCCTGTTCGCCGGCATTAACCGCGTATACGGGAATCCCGTTATTTAATTCAAAATACTCGTAGGGTTTTAAAATCAAACTATAATCGACAGCATCTTTTATAGGTGGAGGACTTTTTCTCTCAGGCATAACCGCGATTTTTGAAGCACAAAGGTAAAATAAACGGGCCGTTTATTCCTGCCCTTCAGACCCGCAAATTTATTAGACCAATCTGGAGGAATTGACGCTGAGGTGCGTCAAACGCGGATTTTTCTGGAAAAAGAAGAAATCTTCGACCGCCTCCCTCCGTCACCAAATTGTAAATATTTCGTATTCTCCCGAATAACGAACGACTCATTTTACCTTTGCCGAAAATTTGATGTGAATGGAAGAAGCAGTTATGGAGGAAAGATCAGTTAAAGATCAATGGATAAAATTTATTCATCAGTTGCAGGATGACATTTGCGCTGCCCTGGAAAAAGCAGACGGAAAAGCAAAATTCCGGGAAGACCATTGGACAAGAACGGAAGGCGGTGGCGGAAAAACACGTGTAATTTCTCACGGAAACGTTTTTGAAAAAGGCGGCGTAAATACTTCTGTAGTGTATGGACGCGTTACCGAATCGATGCGTGATCAATTAAAAATTAAGGGCGATCATTGGTTTGCCTGCGGACTTAGCCTCGTTATTCATCCATCAAACCCCTTTGTTCCCACCATACATTGCAATTATCGCATGTTTGAATTGTATTATCAAAATAATGAAATTATCGATCGCTGGTTTGGCGGCGGCACCGATTTGACGCCCTATTACCTGTTTGAAGAAGATGCAATTGCCTTTCATTCAATCCATAAAGAAAAATTAGACCGGTTTGACGCTTCATTCTATCCCGAATTTAAAGCAACCTGTGACCGCTATTTCACCAACACCCATCGCAATAATGAACGAAGAGGAATTGGAGGAATTTTTTATGATCACAAAAGGCCGGCCGGTTCCGGAGGTGTTAATTTATGGATGAATCTTGCCAAAGCATGCGGCTATGCTTTTATTGAATCCTATATCCCTATCGTTGAAAAAAGGAAAGATCTTCCCTATACTGAAGCCAATAAATTCTGGCAGGAGATCAGAAGGGGCCGTTATACAGAATTTAATCTTGTACACGATAAAGGAACGCTGTTCGGATTGAAAACAAACGGCAGAATCGAAAGCATTTTGATGAGCCTTCCGCCAACCGTGCGGTTTGAATATGATTATCAGCCGCAACCCGGATCTCAGGAAGATAAGTTGTTGCAGGTCTGCCTGCATCCGAAAGACTGGATTTAAAAACCCATTTTAAAATTTTTACATAATGTATTTACAAAGAAGAAACAGGATTTTAAGAGCCTCAGAAACTATCCGCAATCTGGTAGCGGAAACAGTTTTGACGGCAAATGATTTTATTGCACCGCTTTTTATTCAGGAAGGAGAAGATAAGAAAACAGAGATTGCTTCGATGCCGGGTTACTATCGCAACAGTATCGACCTTACCATAAAAGAGGTGAAAGAATTGTATCAGCTCGGCGTTAAATCGGTGCTTCTGTTTGTAAAAGCAGAAGATGAACTGAAAGATAATACAGGAAAGGAAGCGTGGAATCCCGACGGCCTGATGCAAAGGAGTATAAAGGCGATAAAAGAGGCGGTTCCCGAAGTTGTGGTAATGACCGATGTAGCCCTTGATCCTTATTCATCTTATGGTCATGACGGAATCGTGAAGAATGGGGAAATTGTAAATGATGAAACCGTTGACGCGCTCGTGAAAATGAGTTTGAGCCATGCAGTAGCAGGAGCGGATTTTGTGGCGCCCAGTGATATGATGGATGGCAGAATCGGCGCCATTCGCGAAGCCCTCGAGGAAGCCGGATTTACTAAAACCGGAATCATGGCCTACAGCGCGAAATATGCCTCTTGTTTTTATGGTCCATTTCGGGATGCGCTCGACAGTGCGCCGGGATTTGGCGACAAAAAAACCTATCAGATGAATTATGCCAATCGGCTCGAGGCGGTAAGGGAAGCATTGCAGGATGTGGAAGAAGGCGCTGATATCGTGATGGTGAAACCGGGATTACCCTATCTCGATATCGTTCGCGAAGTGAAAAATGCCGTTGACGTTCCGGTAAGCGTGTACAACATCAGCGGAGAATATGCCATGATTAAGGCTGCAGCAAAAATGGGATGGCTCGATGAAGAAAAGGCCATCATTGAAACGCTTACTTCCATTAAAAGAGCGGGAGCCGATCTTATTGCCACCTATTTCGCAAAAGACGCGGCCAGGCTTTTGAAGCAAACTCCATAAACTTTTTAATTTGTGATGAATATAGATAAAAGCAAACGCTTATTTGAAAGAGCACAGCAATCGATTCCCGGTGGCGTAAACTCGCCGGTAAGAGCATTTAAAGGGGTTGGTGGCAGTCCGGTTTTCATTTCAAAGGCAAAAGGTGCATACCTCTTTGATGCGGACGGCAATCGGTATATCGATTACATCGCTTCCTGGGGCCCCCTGATCATGGGTCACGCCTATGAACCGGTGGTGGAAGCCATTCGTAAACAAGCATTGCTTTCCACTTCCTATGGCGCTCCTACCGAACTGGAAGTTGAAATGGCTGAATTGATCCGATCGATGGCGCCTAATATCGATCTTATAAGAATGGTCAGTAGTGGAACTGAAGCTTGTATGAGTGCCATCAGATTGGCAAGAGGATACACCGGAAAAAATAAGTTCATTAAGTTCGAAGGAAACTACCACGGTCATGCAGATTGTTTTCTGGTAAAAGCAGGAAGCGGACTGGCGACTTTGGATATTCAGGCTGTTCCCGGTGTGTCTGCAGCCGTTTCCCGAGATACTTTAACCTGCCCATACAATGATCTGGAAGCGGTTGAACGGCTGGTATCGGAAAATAGAGGAGAACTGGCAGCCATAATTGTCGAGCCGGTTGCCGGCAATATGGGGTGCGTGTTGCCAAAAGAAGGATTTCTGGAAGGACTGAGAAGAATCTGCGATCGCGAAGGAATGGTCTTGATTTTCGACGAGGTTATGACCGGGTTCCGGCTCGCTCCGGGAGGCGCACAGGAAAAATTTGGAATCGCGGCCGATCTGGTAACCTATGGCAAGGTGATTGGCGCAGGAATGCCCGTTGGGGCTTTTGGTGGGAAAAAGGAAATTATGGAACAGATCGCCCCTCTTGGAAAAGTGTACCAGGCAGGAACACTGAGCGGAAATCCATTGGCAATGGTAGCAGGAATAACGCTTCTGAAAATCCTGAAAGCGAAGCCTGAAATTTACAAAGAGCTGGATGAAAAAACGCAGTCCCTTCAGGAAGGCCTTCAAGAGGCATTCGGGGAGGCGGGGGAACGCGTCGTCATCAACCGGCTCGGTTCCATGATTAGTGTGTTTTTTACCAATCAGCCCGTAATCGATTATGCCTCAGCTGCCACATCAGATGCCGAAAGGTTTAAAGAATATTTTCACGCATTGCTGGAGGAAGGCATTTATCTCCCGCCATCGGCCTATGAAAGCTGGTTTTTAAACAATTCCTTAGATTTATCGGATATTGAACATACCATTTCGGCTACGAAAAGATTCCTGAAAAGAGAAAAATCAGGGCAGGATTGATTTTTGTAATCAAATAATATATCATTTTAAAAGTCAAAAAATATATGCTATGGCAACCTACAAAAGCGATCCCGCACATTCCGAAGCCACGTTTAAGGTAAAACATATGATGATCTCATCCGTTAGCGGCTCAATTAGAAAATTTGAAGTAACGATGGAATCAGACCGGCCCGATTTTACCGATGCATCCGTAACTTTCAAGGCTGAAACGGCAAGCCTTACCACCAATAATGCCGACCGAGACAAGCATTTGATGAGCGACGATTTTTTTAATGCCGAAAGATTTCCTGAAATAACTTTCAAATCGACACAACTTCAGAAAACCGCCGGCGATTCTTATATTTTGAAGGGCGACCTTACCATCAGAGACCTTACCAATCCTGTTGAATTACGCATAACCTATAATGGAAATATCAAGGATCCATGGGGACAAACAAGGGCGGGATTTGAGGTGGAAGGAAAGGTAAACCGTCATGATTATAATCTCAGATGGAATGAGCTGACCGAAACGGGGGGATTTATTGTAGGCCCGGATGTGAATATTCACGCTAATGTGGAAATGGTATTACAGCAGTAAGCATGAGCTGTGCCCGCGAAAAGGAGAAAGTATGAACATTGAAATAATATCAGCAAGCCCGAGAAACAAAAGCGTTACATTCAGGCTTGCCTTATTCCTGAAAAAGTATCTTTCGCAAAATTCCTCCCACCAGGTGGATATTGTTGATGTGCGGGACTGGTCATTCCCACTCCTGCAGCAAGAGGTTTTTTCTGACGTTTTGCATACTCCTGAGGAACTGGCGCCGCTGGCCGAAAGGATCTTTAATGCCAATGCCTTCATCATCGTTACGCCCGAATACAACGGCACCTATACGGCAGCGCTTAAAAACCTGTTTGACCATTTTCCCCGTCAGCAGCATAAAGCGTTTGGAATTGTTACCGCTTCATCGGGATCAATGGGCGGCATGCGCGCTACCCAGCAAATTCAACTCCTGATCCATGCATTGTTTGGCATCGGATCGCCGTTTATGCTTGTAACACCTTACGTAGAAAAAAAATTCGATGCGGACGGCAATTTGCTCGACGAATCCTTCCTGAAAAATATAGAGATATTCACCCGTGAATTTTTCTGGCTAAGTGAAAAGCTGATTTGCGAAAAGCCGGTTTTCACCAAAGTGTAACCAAATTTTATCATAGGTTAAAGATTTGTTCGTTAATTTTGCGCCTTCCGCAAAAATCATCATGAGCGACGAAATCAAACATGAATGTGGCCTTGCCTACATTCGATTAAGAAAGCCATTTTCCTATTATTTAAAAAAATACGGTACCGTCATGTATGGCCTTAACCGGCTGTACCTGTTGATGGAAAAACAGCATAACAGGGGTCAGGACGGTGCAGGACTTGCTACAGTGAAACTGAATGTGGAGAATGGAAATCCTTTCTTAAACCGCATCAGAAGCAATGCCCAGCAACCCATAGCCGACATCTTTTACCAGATCGGGCAACAACTGAATGAACTTCAGAAATACCAGCCCGAAATCTCCCATTATCCCGATCTTATGAAAGGACATATGCCTTTTTTGGGAGAATTGATGCTTGGCCATTTGCGGTATGGAACGCAGGGAAAAAATAATGTGGAATTCTGCCATCCCTTTATAAAAAGAGAATTGGTAGCAGGAAAGAATCTGGCAATGGCGGGAAATTTCAACCTGGTAAATACGGAGGAATTATTCAAGCTCATCAACATTCATCCCGGTAGCTTTCAAAAGCAAAGTGATCTCGCCGCAATGATGGAAGTGGTGCATCATTTCCTCTCAAAAGAAAATGATGAGAATCCGCAAAATCCCGATCTGGCAGAAGTTTTGAAAAAGGCCGCGGCCCTGTTCGATGGCGGATTTACGATCGGAGGACTTGTGGGAAATGGGGAAAGCTTTGTGCTCCGTGATGCGCATGGCATTCGTCCCGCCTATTATTATTACGATGAAGAAGTGATCGTGGCTGCGAGTGAGCGGGCATCGATCCGCACGGCCTTTAATGTTCCGGAAAACAAAGTGAAAGAATTAATGCCGGGCCGGGCATTGATTGTGAACAAATGGGGTGAATTTTCTGAGGAACAGATTATTGAACCCAAAGAAAGGAGAGCATGCAGCTTTGAACGGATCTATTTCAGCCGCGGAAGTGATGAAAAGATCTACCGCGAAAGGATTGCACTTGGAAATCATATCAGTAAAGCGGTCTTGGAATCGGTGAATTACGATCTTAAAAACACCATTTTTTCCTACATTCCCAACACGGCCGAAGTGGCATTTTACGGCCTCGTGAAGGGAATGGAAAATTATCTTAACCAGATAAAAATTCAACGTATTCTCAGTTGGGGAAAAGATGTTTCAGAAGAAAAGCTCTCTGAAATGATCAACCGCAAGATCAGGCAGGAAAAGATCGCGATCAAAGACGTGAAACTGCGCACCTTCATCACGGAAGATTCGAGCCGCAATGAAATGGTGCAGCACGTTTATGATATTACCTATGGAACGGTACGAAGGGGCGAAGACACCCTGGTGGTAATTGACGACAGCATTGTAAGAGGAACCACCCTGAAGGAAAGTATTATCCGGATGCTGGCACGGCTTGGACCTAAAAAGATCATCGTCGTTTCCTCTGCACCGCAGATCCGTTATCCGGATTGTTATGGGATCGATATGAGTAAACTCGCCGATTTTGTAGCTTTCAGAGCTGTTATCGCCTTGTTGAAAGAGCGGAATCTTGAGCACATCTTAACCGAGACGTACGAAAAGATTCTCGAACTAAAAAAGCTGGATCAGCTTCACACCGAAAACCTCGTTAGGCAGATTTATAAGCCGTTTACGACCGAAGAAATTTCGAAAAAAATAGCAGAACTCATTACCCCGTCAGATGTTGAAATTCCCGTGGAAGTGATCTATCAAACGATCGAAGATCTGCACGATAGTTGTCCCACCAATACCGGCGATTGGTATTTTACGGGAAATTATCCCACTCCGGGAGGAAACCGCGTCGTAAACCGTGCATTTCTCCATTATTATGAGGGGAAGAATGAACGCGGATATTAGCGCAGGCGGGTTTCCTGGGCAGACGATCATAAAATAAACAATATTCACCTTTCTATAATTTATACTTTCCCGTCCTTTTTGTAACTTTGCCGCCCGTTTTGAAACGGCACAGATTTTTATGCTTCACATAAAACCTCTTTTTGAAATTCAGCAACTTAATATATGGATATAAGAAATATCGCTATCATAGCACACGTTGACCATGGAAAAACCACGCTCGTGGATAAAATCTTGCATACCACAAAGGTTTTCCGCGATAACCAGGAAACCGGAGAATTGATCATGGACAATAATGACCTGGAAAGGGAAAGAGGCATAACCATTTTCAGTAAAAATGCTTCCGTTACCTATAAAGGGGTAAAAATTAATGTAATTGATACTCCGGGCCATAGTGATTTTGGTGGAGAAGTGGAACGCGTGCTTAAAATGGCCGATGGTGTTTTACTGCTTGTGGATGCATTTGAAGGCCCAATGCCTCAAACCCGTTTCGTGTTGCAAAAAGCATTGCAATTGCAACTGCGACCGATTGTGATCATCAATAAAGTTGATAAACCAAACTGCCGTCCGGAAGAGGTGCAGGATGCGGTTTTCGAACTTTTCTTCAACCTCGATGCAACCGAAGAACAGCTTGATTTTCCTACTTTTTACGGAAGTGGAAAGAACGGCTGGTTTAACGACTCTCTTACGCCTTCGGAAGACATTTCTCCCTTACTCGACGGTATCTTAAAATATGTTCCGGCTCCCACAGTTTCTGAGGGACCGCTTCAGATGCAGATTACTTCCCTCGATTACTCTTCATTTTTAGGAAGAATAGCCATTGGAAAAGTTGCAAGGGGAAAAATTTCAGAAGGTCAGCAGATTGCTTTGATGCAACAGGACGGATCCATCAAAAAGCTAAAAGTAAAGGAACTTTATGTTTTTGAAGGAATGGGAAAAAAGAAGGTTTCCGAAGTGTTGGCCGGCGATCTTTGTGCAGTGGTGGGATTGGAAGGATTTAATATTGGCGATACCATCGCCGACGTGGAGCATCCCGAAGCCTTGCCGGTGATAAGCATCGATGAGCCAACTATGAGCATGCTTTTCAGCATCAACAATTCGCCTTTCTTTGGTAAAGATGGAAAGTTTGTTACTTCCCGCCATCTACGCGACCGACTCATGAAAGAAACCGAAAAAAATCTCGCCTTAAAAGTTGAAGATACCGAAAACGCCGACAGCTTCCTCGTGTATGGAAGAGGTATTCTGCATTTGGGAGTTTTGGTGGAAACGATGAGAAGAGAAGGTTACGAATTAACGGTAGGTCAGCCACAGGTTTTGGTGAAATATATTGACGGAAAGAAATGCGAACCCTACGAAAATCTCGTAGTGGACGTGCCGGCAGAATACAGCGGTAAAGTGATTGACCTGGTTACGCAACGAAAGGGCGAATTGCTGGTAATGGAAACCAAGGGCGAAATGCAACACCTTGAATTTGAGATTCCTTCAAGAGGACTGATCGGTCTTCGTTCAAATATGCTTACCAATACGGCCGGTGAAGCCGTAATGGCCCATCGCTTTTTGGAATATAAACCCTGGAAAGGTCAGATTCCGGGAAGAAATAACGGGGTATTATTGTCAAAATTTCAGGAAAAAACCACCGGCTATTCCATCGATAAATTGCAGGATAGAGGAAGATTTTTCGTTGATCCGGGAGAAGAAGTTTATGCCGGACAGATCATTGCCGAACATATTAAACCGGGCGATCTGGTGGTGAATGCAACCGAAGGAAAAAAACTTACCAACCACCGCGCCAGCGGAAGCGACGATGCCACCCGTATTGCTCCAAAAACATTGATGACCCTGGAGGAGTGTATGGAATATATCCAGGCAGATGAATGTATTGAAGTGACGCCAAAAAATATCAGAATGCGTAAGATGATTCTGGATGAAGAAGAGCGTAAAAAATATCAGAAGGGGATGAAAGCCGAAATGGCCGAGTAATCGTTCTCAAATCCAACGTAAAAAAGGATGTCTGGAAAATTCGGACATCCTTTTTTTCGCTTTGTTTAAGCTAGTTCAAAATTGGGAAAATGTGCATCAGCCGAGCGACTTCAGCCAACCGACAACCTCGTCTCTTGTTTTTCCAAGTTTCTGCTGTAACCGTCCCAGCAATTCATCGTCTTTTCCTTCCTCATATTTCAGATCATCATCGGTAAGATCGCCATGCGCCTGTTTCACTTTCCCCTTAATTTCATTCCATTTTCCTTTTAATTCCAGTTTGTCCATAATCTGATTTTATAGGTTCTATTGAAAACAATGTGCCAAAAATGGAATGTCTCATTCTAAACCGCGGATTTTCTACCTTTGTAAAAAACCTCTGGACAAATCACTCACATATTCTAAGATCGTAAAAGCGGAGGCCACTGCACTGGGATTCGATGAATGCGGCATCGCAAAAGCTGAAAGGCTGGAAGAGGATGCCAGAAGGCTGGAGAACTGGCTCACTGCGGGAAAGCATGGGTCGATGCAATACATGGAAAACTATTTCGATCTCCGTATAGATCCCTCACAGTTGGTTCCGGGTGCGAAATCAGTGATTACCCTTTTGTGCAATTATTATCCTGAGGAGAAGCAGGCCGAAGACATACCCAAAATCTCGAAATACGCTTACGGTAAGGATTATCATGAGGTGATCAAGGCAAAGTTGAATGCCCTTTTATCTAATTTAAGAACAAAGATTGGCGAGATCAGCGGCCGCGGGTTTATTGACTCTGCTCCCGTTTTGGAAAGGGCATGGGCAAAAAAGAGCGGATTGGGGTGGATTGGAAAAAACGGAAATATGATCACGAGAAAGGGATCATTTTTCTTCATTGCTACCTTGATCACCGACCTGGAGTTGTATCCGGATGATCCTTTTGCAAAGGATTTTTGCGGATCCTGCACCAAATGTATTGATGCCTGTCCCACGGAAGCGATCGAACCCGACAAAGTAATCAATGGCAGCAAGTGCATCAGCTATTTCACTATCGAACTGAAAGAAATGCTTATTCCGGGAGAAATGAAAGGCAAATTCAACAACTGGATGTTTGGCTGCGATATTTGTCAGGATGTGTGTCCGTGGAACCGGTTTAGCCAACCTACGCGTGAGACCGAATTTAGTCCGATTCATGAAGTCCTCAGTTTGAAAACCGCAGAATGGGAGCAGTTGACAGAAGAAAGTTTCCGCTCAATCTTTAGAAAGTCGCCCCTGAAAAGAGCAAAATGGAAAGGTATCAGCCGGAATTTGCAATTCCTAAAGGAAACAAAGTAAAGAACCACCCATTAAAATCAGGAACCAATTGTGAAATATCTGATCCGTAAAATTGCGGCTTTCAAATGGAAGTAAGGGAAAACAGCCGACTATCGGTCTATAAAAGACCGGTTAATAAGAAGGCTTTTCTTGTTCGAGGTAAAACTGATTTATTTGCTCTTGCGGGTCATTTCAGAGTTTAATCCCCCCTCGAATCCAAAAGTTATTGCAATCTATTCCTTTACAAACTTCTTTGATATTACCGGGCTTCCGGCTGTTTCTATCCGAAGCAGATAATTGCCGGGTTTCAGGTTGCTGATGTTCCAGTTATAGCTGCTACCGGTGGTGGTGACGGATGCTTTTGTCATGCCCATAAAATCTAAGATGGTGAGTTTTGTCTTTTTTGTGTTTGACAGACCCTCTATTTTCAGACTATTTCTGGCAGGATTAGGAAATATTTTAACCGGGTTGTCCTCCTCTATTTCAAGGATGTTGGAATAGG
>JAFAEW010000016.1 GCA_023423835.1 Bacteroidota bacterium
TTGTTTTAAAGGAATCGCACTCGAATTCATCGTTGACTTGTAGATGGATAAAAAAATCAACAGGCGTATTTTCAATGACCATCTGGCCTTTCATATTATTATTTAAGGAAAAACTCAGCTCCAGCGAATCACTACCACAAAGGATTTTTTCACCTATATTGACCAATTCGAATTGAACTGATTTCGGAAAAAGACTATTATTCTTGTAAAGTTTAATATTATTAAAAAAAATCGTTTGCTTTAAGCTAAGGAAGCTGTCTAGGTTAAAAATGTTTTCATTTCTAAAGCTTCTGTCATTATCGGTATCAGGAATAATGACTTTATTCCCGTTTTTGCATTTTCCGATTAAAACGGATAGGATTGGATTTACTTTTTCGTTCGATAGTTTGGATGTATCAAATCTATAATAAGAATACACCTTGTTGTAGAAGGAACTATCAAGAAAGCCATCATTATATTCATTATACCAATACTGAAATCTTTGAAATGGAAAAACCAAAATGCAGAATTCCTTAAATTCAAAAGTTGGAAGCACATAATCCTGCTCCTTTTGAATTGATTCCGGGAAAACAACATCGGAGTAAAATATTTTTGTATCGCTATTATATGGCTTAAGTTTTACTAACACCGATTGAGCGATAAGATAATCGGGTGCAAAAAAAAGTAATAGAAATAGACATTTTAAATTTCGGTACATACAATATTTTTAAAGGCTGGCTCTTCAGCCAGCCTGTTTTAATCAAATACATCCCTCTTGGCCATATTTCTTACAGCTTACAGTATAACCATCACAAACTACACCTACATCGTCTGTGCCAGTGCAAGTGGTTTTTCCTGTGCATTTCGCTTGTTTGCAACCAGTACAATTAGCAGTTGCCGAGCACGCAGAATCGCCGGGTAATTTTCCTCCTAAAATATTTTTCATTTCATTTCTGCTTAAAGCAGTACCGTAATTAAAATTCATAAAATAAAAATTTGGTAATTAAAAAATATCTGTTTCAGGTACAGATTTTAAACCTCTTGTTCGCGCAAACAATAATTTTATTCTTTGAGAAAATAATTTAAATCGGTAATGTCATACACTGCTGGCAACTGATAGCCGTCTACAAAAAACGTCGGCGTAAATTCAATTCCCGTTTCTTTACACCATTTGTCCATCGCTTCCAATTTGCCTCCTTGCTTTTCCAACTCACCGTTCATTGGATATTTTGCAGAGAAAATTTGATAATCTTTCTTTTCCGCCAAATACCAATCGTCTAATGCTCCCTTAATTAAATTTGAATCGTTTGATTCTGCAATCGCCATTAAATGTTTTACCGGCTGTGCTCTCGAATCCCCTTCTTCATTGGTTGCCGTAAAAAATATTTGAAGGCTAACCTCTTTATTCTCCTCAATAATTTTTTCAATCTCAGGATGTGCCTTTGCACAAGGGCCGCAATAAGGATTACACACTTTTATAATCGTATGAGTGGCATTTGGATTACCTAATCTTATCCCTAGTCCCTCCGGGTTTGATGTAATCTGTTTTTGTTTTGATAAAAGACTTTCAAACAATACCGGATCATATTTTAACCTTGTCAATTCTCGTTTTGTTCTTTTTGAACCAACGCTGCTCAATAAAAGAGGTTTAACAAGAGCTCATCCGGTAATGGGAAGGAGGAAAGCGATTATGAAGTACCCAATTCCCTCAACGGAAACTAGCTGAAATGCTATTCCATTCAATATAAAAACAAGAAATTCCAATACCAATACCGCCTGCACAGCCAAACAGAGCGAACACCACTGTTTGGCGACTGCTTTTTGGTAATAAAGGGAAAAGAAGACGAAAGGAAGACTGAGCAAATTTAGAAATGGCAGGATTTTCAGCGCATCTAATGGAGCAATCAGTAAATACAAGAAGCTGCCGGTGAAGTAATAAAATCCTACCTCGCTCCAACTGAGCCATGAAAACAGTTTTGCAGCTTTCGAAGAAAGAATTGCATTGCAATTAACTTTGGCACCGCCCATGCAAAACTTCTGCAATTGGCGATTTGTCTTATCTATTTCAAATAGCAGAAGAAGGGCAGTAATACAAGTGCCGCCCAATGTCAACAGAAGAATAACAGAATAAGAAACAGCATCAATATCTACAACTCTTGATAAATTAATATGAACAAACAGAATCAGTATCACCACCAGGATTGCGTACCCTCCAATTTTCCTCCATACCGCCAATTGTTCTTGTCTTTTGTTTTTCAAATAATCTTTTTCCCCGGAAACTTCGTTGGCAGAAGCAAGCAATACCACACCAGTCCATGTTTTCAAAAATTCTGATTTATTGATAACAGATGTTACTCCCCCCCCCAGCGGAAGGTTTAGTGTATTCAACAGCATCAGATGTAATTTTTGTAACAGTGGTAAATGTGCCGCCATTTTCATCTGAATGAGCAATAAACGGAAGCGGTAATTCATCTAATTTTTCTTTCTCAGTCTTTACCGCCATATTTTCAACCTGCCACCGGTTTAATGCATCGCTGACACTTAAAAGGCTTGGATAGTCAGGATGATTTAAAAGTGCTTCGCTAACTGTCGATCCTGTTACTTTTACTTTTAAAGATTCAAGTAAGTTAATGGTGGCGGTAACCGGGTTTCCATATTCTTCAAGGAGGGAAAACATAATTGACTTTTTAAGGTTGTTAGATATAACTGTACAGTAAATCTAAACAAAGAAGTTTTAAAAAGCAAACTTTTTTTAACATACTTTAAACATATTTATTTTGTTTATGTATAACAGAAGTAAAAAGAAGAAGAGATAAGAGCTGATGTCGGGGGCCGTAGATGAAAAAAAACGTGTTGAAACGCCGAACGAAAGTATTCTCATAGAGGGCGTCTCACATGCAAGCCTTCAAGCTTCATCCTACATGTACGATCGTTTGCCACCGTTTGTCACACCCGGTTATTTAAATCCTTTCAGGCTTGTTCGTCAGGTATGCAGAAGGATATTCTGTCCTGGCTCCCCGCCACATCCTGTAGACCAGTTGCATGAGGGTAGTTACCGCTGTAAACCGGTCGAAGTTTTTTTAAATATCGGGACTCATTATGTTTCATTGGGTTCATTATCTGTAGCTGACCATTTGGAGTGTATTTCTTTTCCGGTTTATAAACAGGAACATAGTTTGGAGAATCTTTCATAATAAACAAAAGCCGGGGAAAAAGTTTGAGAAATCGTGACGTCCTTGAGTTTGATCACTGGCGATTACGATTTTTTCGTTTGCTTTTTGCGGAGGTAATACAACAAAATGATTTTGTTCCCAATGAAGGATGCATGGTTTTGGTGCATCTTCTAATAATTCCTTCATCGTCAATTTTACTCCTCTTGAACGGCAGCCTATTTTCTCTGCGGCATCGCTGATGCCGAGTAGATTCACGCCGTCTTTTCCTATTTCAGAATCATTCTTAACTTATTTAAAGAGAAATTCTTTCCATGTTATTTGGCCACCATTTTGAAACAAGTTGACTCGCAATCCATAATATTGGGATGGCGAAAAACCGTTTCCGCTGAAAACAGCAAAAAGCGGATAGCAAACATTCTAAGTAAAAGGAAAAGTAGGTGAAAACTGAAAATCATTTTTCCGATGGCCCTTTTATGAAAGCTTTTGCCCATCCAAAAAAATCCGGCCTTTAGCCGGATTAATATGACAGTCAGTAAAATATCTTCTGCTATCCTACTTCTACGCCCTGATCAAGAGGAATATTTGCGTTTCTACGGGAAATATTTCTGGTTGCAATGGAAGCCACTTCTTCAAATGCTCTTTGCGAAACCGGCTCATCACCTATCATCGCAGGAACACCGATATCTCCACCTTCGCGAATGGATTGCACCAATGGAATTTGTCCTAAAAAAGGTAATTCATATTCTTCGGCCAGCTTCTTTCCACCTTCTTTTCCAAAAATATAATAGCGGCTATCGGGCAGTTCTTCGGGTGTGAAGTATGCCATGTTTTCGATCAGGCCTATAATCGGAACATTGATCTGCGCCTGGCTAAACATCGCAATGCCTTTTTTTGCATCAGCCAGCGCTACCGGCTGTGGAGTGGTTACAATAATAACGCCGGTTACGGGAACGGTTTGCATTACCGTTAAATGAATATCGCCCGTTCCGGGAGGCATATCGATCACGAGATAATCCAATTCTCCCCAATCAACATCAGAAATAAACTGACGAACGGCACTGCTGACCATCGGCCCCCGCCAAACGACGGCATTTTTTTCGTCAACCAGCAGTCCTATACTCATGAGGCGAATACCAAAACGTTCTAAAGGAACGATCATCCCTTTTCCGTTTACTTCCCGCATCATCGGGCGTTCCCCTTTCACGCCAAACATGATCGGCACGCTCGGCCCGTAGATATCCGCATCCATCAATCCCACCTTTGCGCCATTTTTAGCGAGTGCCAGTGCGAAATTGGCCGCCACGGTGCTCTTTCCTACCCCACCTTTTCCGCTCACCACCGCAATCACATTTTTTACACCCTTCAAGACAGCTCCTGCATCTTTACGGGTGGAAGTGGTATTGCTGGTAAAATTGATGAGCACTTTCGCCTCAGGATCAAACTTTCTGATTGCATTGATACAATCGCGTTTCATGATCTCCTTCAAAGGACAGGCGGGCGTGGTAAGTACTATGGTAAAAGAAATATCATGGCCTTTTATTTGAATGTCTTTGATCATGTTGAGGGTGATCAGGTCTTTGCCTAAATCAGGTTCTCTCACCTGGCTCAGCGCTTTTATTAAATCATTTTCCGTCATCGCGAACAATTTTGTTAAAAAGGATCTTTCCGGCGGCAAAATTACACCTCAAATACCTATTATTGTTTTAAATATTATCTGATATCTGTCATTTGATTAAATTTGGATTTTTGAATGAAAAAATTTATACCTCAGATCGTTTTTAGCTTCCTGCTGTTTTCAGCAGTTTCTGCCTTTGGTCAAAATAAAACGCAGGACTCTGTTGTGCAATTGTATGGAGTAGTAATGACGGCCGATAGCCTCGAGGCAATCCCACAGGCAAGTGTAATTGTGGAAAATAAATTCAGGGGTACATTTACCAATGATCAGGGTGTTTTTTCAATTGCTGTATTAAAAGGCGATAAAATCAAATTTTCTGTAATTGGTTTTAAAGACAAAGTAATTGATATTCCAAAAAACCTCGAAGGCAACCAGTATAGCGTCATTCAATTGATGGTGACCGATACAGCTTATCTCCCTGCCACCATTTTGAAACCAAGACCGACCAAAGCGCAGTTTGAACGCGATTTTGTTAACACCAATGTTCCGGCCGATCAAATCGAAATTGCCCGTGAAAATACCTCCGAAGCAAAGAGACGCGCCTTGATCGCAGCTTTGCCAGCCGACGGCAGGGAAGCGGTAAGTGCGCAAATGCGGCAGCAGGCAACGAAGTATTCTTACCAGGGACAGGTGCCGCCTCAAAATATTTTCAATCCGATGGCCTGGGCAGAATTTATCAAAGCCTGGAAGCGGGGCGATTTTAAGAGTAAATAGCAACAACCGACGGTTTTCGTGATGAACATCCGAACCGAGGATGCGAAACCGCAACCATTCCCGGTGATTCCTCCCGGTTGAAATCTTACTTTTCGAAAGCACCGTTCCCGCCAGTCTTACCTGAAAAATCCAACTTTCATAAATAGGGCATCGCTTCCAACCTTTTGCTTTACTTTGCAAAAAATTTCGATTGCTTTATGATAAAAAATGTATCGGTAATTGGTGCCGGAACGATGGGAAACGGGATTGCACATGTGTTTGCGCAGAATGGATTTAATGTTACCCTCATTGATATAAATGCTTCACAACTTGAAAAAGCAGTTCAAACGATCACCAAAAACCTCGATCGGCAGCTGGCAAAAAATACGATCACGGAAGAACAAAAGCAACAAACGATTTCAAATATCACTACTTCCACCGATATTTCCGCCGGTGTAAGCTCTGCAGATCTGGTGGTAGAAGCGGCCACGGAAAACGAGGAGCTGAAGCTGAAGATATTTCAGCAGATCGATGCATCTGCTCCCGCAACTGCCATTCTCGCTTCCAATACTTCCTCTATAAGTATCACAAAAATTGCATCGGCCACCAAACGTCCGGAATCCGTTATCGGGATGCATTTTATGAACCCGGTTCCGGTAATGAAACTCGTTGAAATCATCAACGGATACGCGACTACAAAGGAAATCACCGAAACCATCGTTGATCTTTCAAAAAAACTGGGGAAAGTTCCGTCGGTGGTAAATGATTACCCGGGATTTATCGCCAATAAAGTTTTAATGCCGATGATCAATGAAGCGATTTACAGTTTATACGAAGGAATTGCCGGAGTGGAAGAGATTGACACGATCATGAAGCTTGGAATGGCACATCCGATGGGCCCGCTTCAGCTCGCCGATTTTATTGGCCTCGACGTTTGCAAAAGCATCCTGGAAGTGATGCAGAAGGGATATGGGAATCCGAAATATGCACCTTGCCCGCTTTTGTTGAATATGGTAACTGCGGGAAAATTAGGGGTAAAAAGTGGCGAGGGATTTTATGTTTATGCTAAGGGAAGTAAAGAACTGGTGGTTTCAGAACGGTTCATGAGATAACTGCCATCCTGCTGCTTTTTCCATAACCGTTTCAAAAAGGGATCTCGTAAGCCTCTTCAGCTTGCGGAGCTATCACCTGTTACGCGGACTTCCGGTAAATTCTCCAAATCCCGGAAAAATGCCTCTGAATTTTGCACCGGCAAGCCAATCCTGAGGAAGCAAAACAGCGTTTCTTCCTTTTTCAGGACGGTGCAATTGTACTGTTTAATCAGCAACATCACCTCATGTAGCCGGTCGTAATTAAATTCCAGTTCCACCTGCTGTTCCACCGCTTTTTTTAGGATCGGTATTAATTGCAGCACCATGGCGGTGGCGGTTTTATAGGCATTGATCAAACCCGGAACGCCCAGCAGTGTGCCTCCAAAATATCTTACCACCACTACCAAAACGTCGGTTAGTTCCTTGCTGTCGATCTGTCCCAGTATCGGTCTGCCGGCGGTGCCTGAAGGTTCGCCATCATCACTCTGACGAAAAGAATTTCCATCGGTACCAAGGCGGTAAGCAAAACAATGATGTACGGCTTTCGGATGTTCTTTTTTGAGTAAACGGATATGTTGCTTTACTTCCTCTTCGGTTTTAACAGGAAAAACAAAGGCAATGAAACGGCTGCCCCGGTCTTTGAATTCTGCAGTTGCTGTTTCGCCGATTGTATAATAAAAGGTCTTTTCTTCGTTTCCGGTTCTGCTCATTTCAGTGCTCCCTGTTTACAAAATAATTGATCTGATCGTCAAGCAATCGTTCCGATGATCGCAAAGATGCGGATTTTAATGCAGGCGCATCCTTTCCGTTTTCAATCTGCAGCTTTGGATTGGTAATGACGCGGGCTTCATCCCATAGACCGCTGTCAATAAAAGATTGCAACAAGACTGATCCGCCTTCAATCAATACCGATTGTATTTGATGGTTGTAACAGAATTTACAAATTTCTTCTGGCAAATGATTGAAATCCAACCGGGAAAAACGGTGATCCTGTTTTGATTCTTTCAATTCATTAAAGATGACGGGTGGGGCACCTGAATGAAATAATTTTAATGAACCCGGCAATCTCAATGTTCTGTCCACAACCATTTTTAAAGGCGGATTGCCAAACCAAAACCGGTTATCGAGCAGCGGATCATCGAGCAGGGCGGTGTTCGTTCCAACCAATATGGCGGCTTCTTCGGTTCGCCATTTGTGTACGAGTCGACCCGTGTACTCGTTTGAAATCAGCACCCGTTCCTGGTCCGGCCCGGCAATTTTTCCATTAACCGATTGTGCCCATTTTAAAACAATATAGGGCCGCTTGTTTTGATGAAAACAAATAAAACTTTTGTTGAGTTGTTTACATTCCTCTTCTAAAACGCCTGTTTTCACCCGGACGCCTGCATTTTTTAGCTGGAGAATGCCTTTTCCATTGACCGCGGCAAAAGGATCCTGCATGCCAATTACCACTTCCGGAATTTTTTGATCGATGATGAGCAATGAACAGGGAGGCGTTTTCCCAAAATGCGAACAGGGTTCGAGTGAAACATATAAGGTTGCCCGGCTGATCAGATCTTTCTCAGACGCTTTCACACTGTTGATGCAGTTTACCTCTGCGTGCGCCTGTCCGAATTTTTCGTGAAATCCTTCTCCGATAATCCGGTCCTGGTAAACTAAAACGGCGCCTACCATTGGATTTGGAGCTGCATCTCCTGCTCCCAGGGCTGCCAGTTCGAGACACCTCAACATAAATAGCTGATCTTTGCTCATTCATGCAAAAATAATTTAATTCATTAGATTGCAGCTATGACAATTGATGGAGCATATAAAGAACTATGGATACCGTTACAAACCGTTTATGAGGTAAGGGAAGCGCGAAATATCGCCGCGCTGGTGGTTGAACATCTCACCGGCTTATCCAAAACAGACAGGATCTTCCGGAAAGAACAGGCAATTACGGATCAACAACATTTGCAACTTGAGCAATATCTTGAAGAGCTGTTGCGGGGGAAACCGGTTCAATATGTATTGCAGGAAGCATGGTTTGGCGGACTAAAGTTTTACGTAAACGAATCGGTATTGATTCCGCGTCCCGAAACCGAAGAATTGGTAGAATGGATGGTTTCAAACTTAGTTTCCAATCAAGAGACAATATCAATACAAACGGCACTAGACATCGGAACCGGAAGCGGCTGCATTGCCATTGCATTAAAATCAAAACTTCCGGAATTAAAGGTTTCGGCCCTCGATGTTTCCGAAAAAGCATTGGAAGTGGCGAAAAAAAACGCAAGAGATCTGCACGCTGATATTGATTTTTTGCGAATTGACGCACTTGATGAAAACAGTTGGAACCAACTTCCTTTGTACGATTACATCATCAGTAATCCTCCCTACATCAAAAAAAGCGAGGCACCGGATATGCGTTCGAACGTTGTCGCATTCGAACCGGAGACCGCGCTCTTTGTGCAGGATGAAGATCCGCTTTTGTTTTACAGAAAAATCACCTGTTTGGCAAAAGACCATTTGACGAATGAGGGCAAGATCTTCTTTGAAGTAAATGAGGCACATGCGGAGGAAGTGGCGGAATTATTTTCAGAAACCGGGTTCACTGAAATAGAGATTAAAAATGATATGCAGGGAAAACCAAGGATGGTAAAAGCAGAAAAACCCGGTTCGAGAAAAACCGCCACTTAATATCTTTCCTTTGAATTAAGATTTGAAATAAACGTATCGGATTGAAGGCAGAGTATTCGCTAAATGTAAACATGGCAGATACCTGATGTATTACCTTGACAAACTTTTACTGACCTCAGGGAGGATTTTGCGTACAAATCGTTTATTCCATCAATAAAAAATCTACTATCAAAAAAGGAACGTTCACGTTTTTACAATAAACCCATCCACACGCAGCCTCCTATGCTGCTTCTCCTTGCACCTGTAACCGATGCCAAAACCGTTTCCTCCTCCCGCCACCTCAATACAGCCAAAAGCGCCATAATAATCGCTTCTTTGTATTTCACGGTATTTTCATCAGGAATCATTATTTCAACTCCTGCCGGAATAACTTCCGCTATGCAATCACATAAAAACTTGTTGAATGCGCCTCCGCCGGTAACCAGCATTTTCATCGCTTCACCGGAAATATCCAGTTGGTGAATGGCTGATTTTATTTGCCACGCAATATGCCGGCAATAAGTATGCAGAGCGTCCGGGATTGAATCGCCCGAAGATGCAATCAGTGGCAAGACCGTTTCTGTTCCAAATTCGTTTGCCAACGATTTCGGATAAGGCAGTTGATAATAGGGCAACGCATTCAACTCCTCAAAAACTTCCGGGTGAAAGCTTCCCGATGCAGCCAGATTTCCTCCTTCATCAAAATCTTGTCCCGCACCATTTGCAAGAAAATTCAGCACACGATTGGCGGGACAAACATCAAAAGCGATATAATTGTCGTGATTGCGAAAAGAAATATTTGCGATACCACCCAGATTCAGCAGCAATGGATAATCGGCAAAAAGCCGTTTTTCTCCTGCCGGAACGATCGGCGCGCCGTTGCCACCAAGTGCCACGTCCATCGAACGCAGATCACTGATCACGTTGATGCCGGTCGTAGCTGCGATGGCTGCTCCGTCTCCCAATTGTCCGGTAAATCCGTTTTCCGGATGATGAAAAACGGTATGGCCATGTGAACCGATCAACTGTACCTGGTGCTGAAAATTGTTCGTTTCTATAAAAGCATTCACTTTTTCACCCAACCATTTGCCGTAGCGGCTGTGTAATTCCAGGTAATCATACGCATTTAGCCGGGTGGCAAAGTGGAGTTCTTTCCGCAAATCTTCCGGATATGAAATGCAATCTGCCTGCTGTAAATGGTACTCCCATCTTCCCGCAGATTCTTCAAATTCAACAAAGGCAATATCCAGCCCATCGAGAGAAGATCCGCTCATTAATCCCAACGCCCTGTAAATCATGAAATATTTTTAGGATGATCAATTAAAGGGAAAGCTGCACTATTTCCACGCCGTTTAGTTGTAATAAATACAATCCGACCTGGTTAAGCGATGCAGCAGGATGATTGGGCG
>JAFAEW010000098.1 GCA_023423835.1 Bacteroidota bacterium
TTGGAATAGTGGTGATAGATCCCGTTGCTGAAAAAAACCCGTCCCGCATAGGTTACAAATCCATCCCAATCCTTTCCTGTTCTCGGTGCTGTAGCCGAATTTAAAATCGCTTCCAGCGTTTTTCTTACTTCGAGATTATATTTTCCGCGCTGATCATAGATGATATCGCGTCCTGAAAGTCCGGCTTCATAGAGATAGTAAGCAAGTTGCTTTTGACGGTTGCTTAGCTGATCCCAGCCTTCAACTTTGTATTGCAGCAACTGCAAATCTGCAAATTGATTCACAGACGGTAATTCCGTTTTTTGCGCCATAATGCCTGATGAAATTAATAAGCTGCCAGCCATTAACATCTGGCTGATTTTGTATTTTACCATATAGATGTTTGTTGAATTATCGGTTATTTAGATTGCTTTTTCCTAAGTTGGCTTTCCAGTTTTTCTTCCACACTTCTAAGGATCTGAACGAAGTTATCTCCTGCATCGGATGCATAAACATCCGGACCGGGAACACCCAGACGAAAGCTGACATTACAACGGTTATTAGAATGCGCCGGGTCAACGGTCAGATACACATCCGCCCAATTTATCTCACCGGCATATTTTGTCAACCTGCGTAACGTTGTTCTGATGGCTTCCTGCACATCCTTGTCCACCGTAATATCCACTGCCTGAACATCGATTTTAATCCCTTCATAATTCTCTGTGTAATTCATACTATTTCCGATTTATTGATTTTAAATTAAAACTGATCGCTTTCCAAAGATAATTTATTCGTTTGGAAGAAATCACAACGGTGTTTTAAACCGTTATTATAGCTATCTTCCGTCTAAAAACGAAAATGAAAAAACCTTTACTCTTCTGCCTTTTGCTGGCCGGCTTTTTTCCCGCTTTTGCACAAAACGATACCCTTTGCATTTTACAGTTAAACGATGTATATGAAATAGCACCGCTTGAAAATGGAAAAACGGGCGGAATGGCAAGAGTAGCAAGCGTAATTCATCAGAAAAAATTACAATATCCCACTTATGTGGTGCTAGCCGGAGATTTCGTAAGCCCATCCGTTATTGGCACCACAAAAATTAACGGAGAAAGAGTAAACGGCGCGCAGATGGTTGATCTTATGAACCGGGTAGGCGTTGACCTCGTAACCTTTGGAAACCATGAATTTGATATTCCGGAGCCGGCACTCCAAAAAAGGATAAATGAAAGCAATTTTTCATGGAACACCGGAAACGTTTTCCATCGTACTGCAGACGGGAAATACACTGCTTTTAAAAAAGTAAAAGACGGAGATTCTATCGCCCTTTCAAAATACACCATCCTCTCTCCCAACAATAAACTGAAGATCGGTCTCATCTCCGCAACCATCAACAGTAATCCGCAGGACTGGGTATATTACGATAATTACGTCCATGCAATAAAACAGGACTACAAAAGGCTGAGAAGAGAATCTGACGCTGTGTTTGCATTGACACATCTTCCGCTTGATGAAGATATTAATATTGCAAAGAAGTTGAAGCGCCTCAAATTGATAATGGGAGGTCATGAGCATGAAAACAATTTCGTTACTATTAGAAAAACAGATATTGCGAAAGCCGACGCCAATGCCAAAACGATTTACCAACATCTTGTCTGGAAGGATAAGAAAGGTAAGATTCAAACCGCTTCTACGTTGATTCGGCTTGATACAACGATTGTACCCGATCCGGAAATTACAAGGGTTGTAAAAGATTGGGAAAACCGGTCGTATGCTTCGTTCCGGTCAATCGGCATTGAACCGGATGCCATCGTTTACACAACCAATGTTCCGCTTGATGGTACCGAAGCCAATATCCGGTTCAGGCCTACCAACCTCGGACAGATGATTGCACAGGCAATGCTGTCGGTTTCTTCCGGCGCAAATGCTGCAATTTTCAACAGCGGATCGATCAGAATTGATGATAAACTTGAAGGAACGATTTCACAACTCGATATTATCAGAACCCTTCCTTTCGGAGGAAAACTGGTCGAGGTTGAAATGAAAGGAAGTTTACTAAAACGGGCATTAAATGAGAGCAATCAAATCAAGGGTTTGGGCGGCTATCTTCAAACGAGTAAGAACATAAGTGAAAACAGTTCGGGAGAATGGACAATCAATGATAATGCAATCGGGGACGATATTACCTACCGGATCGTTTCCCTTGAATATCTGTTTTCAGGCCTGGAGAAAAAGATGGAGTTCCTGAATGAAAAAAATCCGGAAATCCGCGAGATTAAAAACTTCAACGATCCCGGCGACATTCGGGGAGATATCAGACTGGTTATGATAAAATATCTCTCCGGATTGAAAGATCACTAGGAGGTAGAATTACCTGGATAAAAGCCGGTTTTTGTGGAGTAAGGAATTTCCTCGTTAAAACTTTCCCTATTCTTCTAATTACATTCGTGCTTTTTTCATACCAAACCAAAATCTTTTACCTTTGTCGCCTTAATTTTCGGCTTACTGTCATTTTGTCCCCTCATTGTGGATGAGCATGATTTTAGCCTGTATTGATGGTTGAATTAACTAATTTTTAAAATATGTTGAAATTTATTTCGAAGCTTCTGGGAAACAAAAGTGAGAAAGATGTAAAGCATTTATTACCGAAGGTAGAACAGATCAAATCCTTTGCACAACAATACCAATCGCTTTCACATGATGAATTACGGGCGAAAACCGGGGAGTTTAAATCGAGAATTACTGATTATCTGAAAGAAATTGATGCACAAATAGCATCAAAAAATAAGGAGGCGGAAGAACTGGCCTCCAACCGCATTCAGGATAAAGACGCCATTTATCGCGAAGTGGATGAATTGAAAAAGGATCGGGATAAAAAGATTGAAGAAGTTCTCGATCAGATCCTTCCGGAAGCTTTTGCGGTGGTAAAAGAAACTGCAAGACGTTTTAAAGAAAATTCAGAGCTTATTGTAACGGCAAATGACCTTGACCGTGAATTGAGCGTAACCAAAGACTTTGTGAAGGTTAACGGTGACAAGGCTACCTATAAAAACACCTGGACTGCCGGCGGTTCTCCTATCACCTGGAATATGGTGCATTACGACGTGCAGCTGATCGGCGGGATTGTGCTTCACCAGGGAAAAATTGCGGAAATGGCAACCGGTGAAGGTAAAACGCTGGTTTCTACCCTTCCGGCTTATCTCAATGCATTGGCGGGAGAAGGTGTGCACCTCGTTACCGTGAATGACTATTTGGCAAGACGTGACTCTGAATGGAATGGAACGATCTACAACTTCCTGGGTCTTACAGTAGATTGTATTGATAAACATATGCCTAACAGTGCGGCAAGGCGCAAAGCATACAATGCCGATATTACTTACGGAACGAACAATGAATTCGGCTTCGATTACCTGCGCGATAATATGGTGCATTCTCCGGATGAAATGGTGCAACGCAAACACCATTATGCGATGGTGGATGAGGTGGACTCTGTTTTGATTGATGATGCCCGTACGCCTTTAATTATCTCCGGACCAATTGGTCACGACGATAATACTGATCAGTTTTTCGAATTAAAACCACGGATTGAAAAGCTGGTTGAATTGCAAAAAAAGGCGGTAACACATTTTCTGGCTGATGCAAAGAAAAAAATTGGCGAAGGAAAAGATGATCCAAAAGATGGTGGACTTTCACTGTATCGTGCCCATCGTGGTTTGCCGAAAACCTCTGCCCTCATCAAATATCTAAGTGAGCCGGGAATCAGGCAGAAGATGCAAAGAACCGAAAATCATTACCTCGCCGATCAGCAGAAAGAAATGCGGATTGTAGATGAAGAACTGTATTTCTACATCGATGAAAAAAATAATTCTGTTGAACTGACCGATAAAGGAATTCAATTTCTGACAGGATCAAGCCCCGATCCAAACTTTTTCATCATTCCTGACATTTCAATCGACCTTGCGGCTGTTGAAAATGATCCGGCGCTTTCTCCGGATGAAAAGATCAAAAAGAAAGATGCCATCCTGAATGATTTTTCGGTTAAAAGCGAACGCATTCACACGGTTCAACAGTTGTTGAAGGCATACACAGTTTTTGAAAAAGATGTTGAATATGTGGTGCTCGACGGGGCAGTAAAAATCGTTGACGAACAAACAGGACGTATTCTGGAAGGTCGTCGTTACAGCGATGGATTGCACCAGGCGATTGAAGCGAAGGAAAATGTGAAGATTGAAGCAACCACACAAACGTATGCCACCATCACGCTGCAAAACTATTTCAGAATGTATCACAAACTTTGTGGTATGACCGGAACGGCGGAAACTGAAGCCGGCGAATTCTGGAGCATTTATAAACTGGATGTGGTAACCATTCCTACCAATGTTCCCGTAATCAGAAATGATGAGCAGGATCTCGTTTATAAAACGAAAAGGGAAAAATATAAAGCGGTAATTGATAAGATTGAAGAATTGCGCAATGCAGGCCGGCCCGCACTTGTTGGTACCACTTCGGTGGAAGTGAGTGAGTTGTTAAGCCGTATGCTGAAGCAAAAGCAGATCCCCCATAATGTATTGAACGCCAAGCAGCACGCAAGGGAAGCGCAGATTGTATCAGAAGCTGGATTATCGGGAGCCGTAACGATCGCCACCAACATGGCCGGTCGCGGTACCGATATCAAGTTAGGACCGGGTGTAAAAGAGGCCGGCGGTTTAGCCATTCTCGGTACAGAACGACATGAATCAAGGCGTGTTGACCGCCAGTTGAGAGGTCGTGCGGGAAGACAGGGTGATCCGGGATCTTCTGAATTCTATGTAAGTCTGGAAGACGACCTGATGCGTATGTTTGGAAGTGAACGTATTGCAAAGGTGATGGACTTCGCAGGATACAAGGAAGGAGAAGTGATTCAGCATAGTATGATCACCAAGAGCATCGAACGTGCCCAGCAGAAGGTGGAAGAAAATAACTTTGGTATTCGTAAAAGATTGCTCGAATATGATGATGTGATGAACAAGCAGAGAACGGTTGTTTACACAAAACGAAACCATGCCCTGTTTGGCGATAGGCTCGCACTCGATCTCGATAACGCATTCTTTGATGTAGCGGAAGGTCTGGTTTATTCCTTCAAAGAAAACAGCGATTTTGAAGGATTCAAGCTTGAAGTAATTGTGAATTTCGGTATGGATACTTCTATTTCCATCGATGAATTCAATAAGGAAAATGAGGAAACACTCGTTCAGAAATTATATGATGAGGCATCTTCTAACTACCGGAAAAAAAGAGAGATCATCTCGCAGCAGGTGTTGCCGGTATTTGAAAATATCCGCAAATCCCAGGGCAGCCATATTGAAAATGTTGTTGTTCCATTTACCGACGGAAGAAGGGCATTACAGGTATTGGCGCATCTCGATAAAACCATTTCTTCCCGGGGAACTGAACTGGCAAATGCTTTGGAAAGAACAATCGCACTTGCGTTTATAGATGATGCCTGGAAAGATCACTTGCGGGCTATGGATGATCTTAAACAAAGTGTTCAAACTGCTTATTATGAACAGAAAGATCCGCTTGTAATTTATAAGGGCGAAGCCTATATGTTGTTTAAGCAGATGGATAGCAATATCAATAAGGAAATCGTAAGTTTCCTTTGCCATGCCGATATTCCAATGGAACAACGGCAGCCGCAGCAAATCAGGGAAGGACACGAACAAAAGACAGACATGAGTCAGATGCGTGCCAACAAAGCGCAGGTGGATGCAGCCGGAAGCGATTATGCCGCAAACGAAAATGATTATTACGACCCAAGTCCGGTAAAACAGGAGCCGGTACGTGTGGGACCGAAGATCGGGCGGAACGATCCTTGTCCTTGCGGAAGCGGAAAGAAATATAAAAACTGCCACGGTAGAGAAGCTTAACCTTTACCAATGAAAATATTGGGAAGCATTTTTGCTTCCCTTTGCTTTTTTTGATCATTAATGGAATTTTATGCAAATCAGTAAGTATGTCGATCACACACTTCTAAAACCCACAGCAACGGTTGCAGAAATTGAGCAACTTTGTAAAGAAGCTGTGGAATATGGTTTCGCCGCCGTTTGCGTGCCGCCTCCTTTTGTGAAAAAGGCGAAAGAATGGCTCACCGGTTCAGACGTAAAAGTGGCAACGGTTATTGGGTTTCCGATGGGTTATTCAGCCGTAGAAGCCAAAATTGCTGAGATTGTTTTAGGATTGATTGATGGAGCCGATGAATTTGATATCGTAATTAACCTTATCGCCCTGAAGAACAATGATTGGGTTTACCTTGCCAATGAGATCAACCACATTGTTCCCGTTATCAAACAAAAAGGAAAAGTCATCAAAATAATTATTGAATCAGGCGTATTAACGGAGGATGAAATAAAAAAATGCTGTGAACTGTATGGAGCGGCGGGAATTGATTATCTTAAAACTTCTACCGGCTATGCCGAAAGGGGCGCAACCGTTGAAGCAGTTAAGCTGATGCGGTTGAACCTGCCGGAAGCAGTTCAAATCAAAGCTTCAGGCGGCATAAAAACATTGGAATTTGCAAAAGAATTAATAAATGCCGGAGCCAGCCGGATTGGTGCAAGTGCTGGCGTGAAAATTGTAAAGGAAGAAGAAAATCTTTCGCAATTTTAATTCTTAAACCACCATGCTTTTCCATAAAAAGTTGCATATAAAAATATTCTCTACTTTTCTTTTTATTGGAATATCGTCTTTGTATTTTTCAGCAGGCTCCTTTGCTTTAGGTTTGAACGAATACAGTTACGATACCATTATCGTTCATAAAGATCCGCGTTTAGAACTTCTTAGCGACAAGCAATCGGCTATCAACAAAACGACATCCGGTATGACAAGCAATGGCATGTACCGCGGTTACCGTTTGCAGGTATTGAATACGCGAAGCCGGGATGAAGCCTTTAAATTAAAAGCGGACTTTTTGCAGTGGTTTCCTTCCCAACAAACCTACGTTCTTTATCAATCGCCCTATTTTAAAGTAAGAGTCGGAAATTTCAGGCACAGATCGGAAGCAACTTCTTTTAAGAATCAGCTTTCAAAATACTATCCTGAAAATGCATATATTGTGGAAGATTTAATAGAATATACGCCTTCGGAATCTGCTTCTTCCAACTAAGAAATTATGTTGCTTCAAAAGATCAAAGACCTCGCTCAGCAAAATGAGGATAAGTTTATTGCCATTCGCCGTCATATACACGCTAATCCCGAATTAAGCTTCCAGGAAGTTAAAACATCCGCTTTCATTCAGGAACAGCTTCGCTCTTTTGACATTCCTTCCCGGCCAATCGGAAAAACAGGTGTTGTAGCAATTTTGGAGGGTAAAAATCCCGCAAAAAAAATCATCGCTTTAAGAGCAGATATGGATGCTTTACCGATTTTAGAAGCAAATGAAGTGGAATATAAGTCGTCTGTTGAAGGTGTGATGCATGCCTGCGGTCATGACGTGCATACTACCTGCCTGTTGGGCGCTGCTTATATTTTGCAGCATTTAAAAGACGAGTGGGAAGGAACCGTAAAACTCATCTTTCAACCCGGAGAAGAAAAGAATCCGGGTGGAGCAAGTGTGCTCATTAAGGAAGGCGTATTACAAAATCCGGCGCCGCAGGGCATCATCGGATTGCATGTGCATCCGGGGTTGCCAACCGGTGAATTCAGTTTCAGAAAAGGCGTTGCCATGGCGAGCGCCGATGAAATTTATATAACCATTAAAAGTAAGGGCGGGCATGCAGCCGCCCCGCAATTAACGGCGGATACGATTTTGATTGCATCGCAACTGATCGTGAGCCTGCAGCAAATCATTAGTCGTAATTGCGATCCGTTTACACCATCTGTCCTTTCTATATGTTCGATTGAGGGAGGAAATACAACCAATGTGATCCCTTCTGAAGTAAAACTGATGGGCACTTTCAGAGCGATGGACGAAAACTGGCGTTTTAAAGCACACGAGCTTATCCGGAAGCAAACCATAGGATTGGTAGAAGCGATGGGAGCCGAGGCGGAAATAAAGATTGATTTGGGATATCCGGTAGTTAAAAATGATGCTCCCTTAACAGAAAAGGCAACACAACTCGCGATCCAGTTTGCAGGACCTGAAAATGTTTCAGAAACGGAAATGCGGATGGGAGCAGAAGATTTCGGATTCTACGCGCAGGTAATTCCGGGCTGTTTTTTCCGCCTTGGTGTACGCGATGAAGCAAATAATATCATCCACAATGTGCATACTCCAAATTTCGATGTGAACGAAAAAGCTATTGTTTTAGGGGCAGGAATGATGGCCTGGCTGGGCGCGAAAGTCGGGTGAGCGAAACTTAACCTTCGTGTCGATTTACGGCGCATTAACTATCTTTTGATTTTTTCATTCCTGCTGTTTGCATTTTCGTAAAGCAAGAATGCAGATACAATTTCCATCAATTTCAGCCCTCGCTATGTTCAGGCTCCCTTTGTTGCAGATCGTTTGTTATCGTTGTTAACAACGAATTTTTAGGAAAAGGAAAAATTAAATTGGGGCAGGAGATGCACCTTTAATTTCCCGAGATTTTCATTAAATTGCCTATCCAAAATTTTACCACTATGGCAGTTACACCTCCTTTTAATTTGAGAAAATGGATTGACGGGCATCGCAATTTATTAAAACCTCCGGTGGGTAACCAGTGCGTTTATAAAGATGCGGAAAATTTTATTGTAATGGTCGTGGGTGGTCCTAATTCGAGAAAAGATTATCACTACAATGAAAGCGAAGAACTGTATTATCAACTTGAGGGAAATATTGTTTTAAAGATCATTGATGAAGGTAAACCTAAAGATATTCCGATCAATGAAGGCGATATGTTTCTGCTTCCTCCCCGCACGCCACATTCGCCCCAAAGACCGGCAAATACGGTGGGAATGGTGATTGAAAAAGTAAGGGAAGAGGCGGCCGATGAAAAAGATGCATTCATGTGGTTTTGTGAAAACTGCGGAAATAAACTATACGAAGAATTTGTATTTGTGAAGGATATTGTTTCGCAACTTCCGCCAATTATGCAACGATTCAACAGCAATAAAGAATTACATACATGCAAGGAATGCGGAACAGTTTTAGAAGTTCCTGCCTGACGACAATTGCCACTAGTCAGGCAACTGATTAAACTCCGGCGAATCATCGTCCAATAATTCGCGTTCTATCTCCTCCATTTGAACGATGTCCCAGGCTTCGCTTTCCGTCGGCGTCACGTTCATCATCTCCAGTATATCCTCCTCTTCAAGCTGACCGGCAATTTCTTTGTTCAGATTGCAGATGACGAAGGATGCATTTTGTTCGTAAAACTCCTGTTGTAATGCGAGAATTTTTGCTGCATTTTCAAGCTGTAACTCTTTTATGTTCTGAAGGTCTAATATAAGGTTTCTCGGAGCGGTTTTCAGACAGGATTGGGCGGTTTTTACGAGTTCTTCTGTTATATTGTCAGCAAATTGTTCAAATAAAGGGGTAATAGTTGTGAATTTTTCTTTGGTATTAATTTTGAAATTCATATAACTTTATTAAAGGCTTTATAAATATTAACAACAAACCTAAAGACCGGAAAATAGAATCACGAAATTATTAGTTATAATTGTATAAACACAAACCAAATGGATAATAACTTTTCAGCGCAGGTAAAAGAGATCATTACTTTCAGCAGGGAAGAGGCACTGCGGCTGGGCAATGACTTTATCGGAACCGAACATTTGCTACTTGGGTTAATCCGTGAAGGTGAGAATTTAGCGATAAAAATACTGAAACAGTTAAACGTAGATTTATATGAATTGCGCAAAGAAATTGAATTAACTGTAAAAGATATTACGGGTAAAAATATCGCCAACATCAACAGCCTTCCTTTAACTAAACAGGCAGAAAAGGTAATACGCGTTACCGTTCTCGAAGCCAAAGCATTAAAAAGTCCTCTTGTAGAGACGGAGCATCTTATGCTCTCTATTTTAAAAAATAAGGAAAACATTGCAACTCAAATCTTAAACCAGTTTGATATCGATTATGATGTTTTCAAAAACGAATTGGGTGTGGTAAAAAGCAACGAACCAAGAAGTGAATATACCGAAGACAGTGATGATGATTTTGAAGATGAAAGAAAGGGTTATTCACAACAATCAAAGAGCAAACAAAGCGGAACAGCAAAAAGTAAGACTCCGGTTTTGGATAACTTTGGAAGGGACATAACCCGTCTTGCAGAAACCGGTGCGCTCGATCCCATCGTGGGCCGTGAAAAAGAGATCGAACGCGTTTCACAGATTCTCAGCCGTCGAAAGAAAAATAACCCTATCCTGATCGGTGAACCGGGTGTTGGTAAGACCGCTATCGTAGAAGGTCTTGCCCTTCGGATCGTTCAAAGAAAGGTTAGCCGTGTGCTCTTCGACAAAAGGGTAATCAGCCTTGATCTTGCTGCCCTGGTAGCAGGTACGAAATACCGCGGACAATTTGAGGAAAGAATGAAAGCCATCATGAATGAGCTGGAGAAAAACCGCGATGTGATCCTGTTCATCGATGAGATTCACACCATCGTGGGCGCAGGTGGCGCAAGCGGATCACTTGACGCGAGCAACATTTTCAAACCGGCGCTTTCCCGTGGAGAACTGCAATGTATCGGAGCTTCTACCCTTGATGAGTACAGAATGTATATTGAGAAAGATGGCGCCTTAGACCGCCGTTTTCAGAAAGTGCTGATCGATCCGCCAACCGTTGAAGAAACCGTACAGATTCTCAACAACATCAAGTCACGCTATGAAGATTACCACAATGTAAACTACAGCGATGATGCGATTGAAGCCTGTGTAAAGTTGAGTGACCGGTATATGACCGATCGTCTTCTTCCGGACAAAGCAATTGATGTGTTGGATGAAGTTGGTGCAAGGGTTCACCTGAAAAACATCAACGTTCCCCAAAATATCCTCGACCTCGAAAAGAAGATCGAAGACATCAAGCAGGAAAAAAACAAAGTCGTAAAAAGCCAACGTTTTGAAGAAGCTGCGGCTCTAAGGGATACAGAAAAGAGATTGGGTGAAGAACTGGAAAAAGCAAAAGCCCAGTGGGAAGAAGAAAGCAAACACAAACGCTATCCTATTGATGAAGAAGCAATAGCCGAAGTGGTAAGCATGATGACCGGCATTCCGGTGAAACGAATGGTTCAGGCCGAAACCGATAAGCTGCGGAAAATGGCCGATGACATGCGTTCCATGGTGGTAGGTCAGGACGAAGCGATCGATAAAGTGGTGAAAGCGATTCAACGTAACCGGGTAGGCTTAAAGGATCCGAAAAAACCGATTGGAACGTTTATTTTCCTCGGTCCTACCGGTGTTGGTAAAACCGAACTCGCTCGTTCACTCGCGAGGTATATGTTTGACAGTGAAGATGCGCTCATCAGAATTGATATGAGTGAATACATGGAAAAATTCACTGTGAGCCGGTTAATTGGAGCGCCTCCGGGATATGTGGGTTATGAAGAAGGTGGACAGCTAACTGAAAAGGTAAGGCGTAAACCTTACAGCGTAATTCTTTTGGATGAAATTGAAAAAGCACATCCGGATATTTACAACATCCTGCTGCAGGTGCTGGATGATGGTCAGTTAACCGATGGTCTCGGAAGAAAGGTAAACTTCAAAAATACCATGATCATCATGACTTCAAACATCGGGGTCAGGCAGTTGAAAGATTTTGGTGATGGCGTTGGATTTGCCACCGCTCACAGGATCGCCAACCAGGATGAGAATAATAAGGCGGTAATTGAAAAAGCGCTCAAACGTACGTTCTCTCCTGAGTTTCTAAACAGGATCGACGATGTAGTAATCTTTAATGCGCTGAACAAAGAAGACATCTTTAAAATCATTGACATTATCATGAAGGATGTTTTGAAACGACTCAAGGCAATGGGTTATGAACTCGAATTGACTCCTGATGCAAAAGATTTCATTGCAGAAAAAGGCTATGATATTCAGTTTGGAGCAAGGCCGCTACATCGTGCCATTCAAAAATATCTTGAAGATCCGTTGGCTGAACAGATTCTCAATATGCAAGTTAAGCAGGGCGATAAATTAATTGCCGACCTCGACAAAGAAGCCAATGCCTTGAAGTTTGAATTTAAGCAAAAGGAAGAAGAAGCAAAGGTGGAATAATTTAAATTCGAATATATTTGATAAAAGGCTACAGACTAAACGTTTGTAGCTTTTTTTATTTCCTCAAAAGAAATTTGTGGCAAGTTCCTCAATGCACAGAATTTTTCCATAATTTACACTTGACAAATTAGTATTGATCTGACTAACTTCAAAAGTAAAAACAGGACAGACGAGCCTTATCAAATAACTGCGAAGAATAAGAATGACAACGCGAAATTTTATCGACGCGGAAGATCCTGACACAGCGCGAAAACTGAAGGTAAGGAATATAACCAAATTAACTTTAAATGAAAAGATTATTTCAACGACATGTTGCGTGCTCATTTTTTTCCTGTCTTGCAAGAAGTCGAACGACCCCGGTTTTCAAATGAAAACCAATTCTTTTGAAAGTATTCATAAAGATCAACTCTTTCAAGCTTTTATTATGGAAATACAGAATAAGGTTTCAAGTATCAAAGACATAAAAAGGCTAAATGGGTATTTGGAGGACGGGAATTTATCTGAAGATGAACTAAGTGGTATGCATGAGATTTACGGGTACGAGGATCAGAAATCCTATTTCCGTGCGGTTCAAACCCAGATCAACCGAATAAATGAATTAAATAAGAAATATAATTTTTCGGAGTTGTCAAGTTACGAAAAAAGGACCGTGATTTTCAAAACTTTTAAAGAAATTAATCTTTTCCAGATTGAAAAAACATCTTCAGATGAAAACCTGATGGATAACAGTTGCGAATCTATTAGGAGAAACTGCATTGCATCAGTAGCAGCAGAATCTGCAATTATGCACTTTGGATGTGCAGCATTAGACCTAACGATAATCGCAGGCATAGCATGCCATAGTGCAGCGATTGCCTATCAGTACAGTGCTGGAAATAATTGTAATTTAGAAGCAGAAAAATGTAATAAACTAACAGAAGTATGAAAAATTTAATCAAGATACCATCGCTGAAATATTCGCCTTTGGTTACGTTCCTACTACTAATTTTATATAAGTCTGTTCGAAATCTAGATAACGTTCTACCAACCATTCTTGGCATTGCGGTTATTCTTTTAACGGTATTGAACGTGTTATTAATTATACAACGATGGAAAGCCAATAAAAGTGGATACAACAAAAGTATATTGTTACTATTTATTGCTTTAGCAGGAACAGCTTTACTATTTCTGTTTCAAATATTAGATTAAGATCAAAAGACAGATTTACCTGAGCAGTTAGCAAGGAAATAACGAAGGAGGCATTTGCCTCCTTCTATTATTATCTCAAAAAAACTTAAAGCTGGATTGTAGTCGGAACAGGTATGTTACGGTGCTACCAACCTAAATCCATTACCGTGGATATTCACGATTTCGATCTGATCATCATCCTTCAGATACTTTCTCAATTTCGCGATGTATACGTCCATACTTCTTCCGTTGAAATAAGTGTCGCTTCCCCAGATTTTCTTCAAGGCTCTTTCTCTCGGAAGCAGATCGTTTTTATGCTCGGCCAGCATTTTAAGCAGCTCATTTTCTTTTGGAGAAAGCGTTTGTGTCATTCCATCATGAGACAGTTCTCTCAGTTTCGGATTGAAATGATAACGGCCGAGATCGAATTGCATATTCTCGCTTTCACGATTGATCTCTTCATTCCTTTTCAGAATCGCTTTTATTTTCAGAAGAAGTACTTCACTGTCGAAAGGCTTGGTGATATAATCATCGGCGCCGAGTTTATATCCCTGGATAATATCTTCCTTCATAGTCTTTGCACTAAGGAAGAACAAGGGAACGTCAGGATCGATATCGCGAATTTCTTCGGCGAGTGTAAATCCATCCATATTCGGCATCATCACGTCGAGGAGACAGATGTCAAATTTCTCACGCTGAAAAGCGGCCAATCCCAATCTTCCATCTCTTTCAAGGGTTACGTCATAATCATTCAGTTCCAGATAATTCTTTAATACCATCCCCAAATTTGTATCATCTTCACAAAGGAGTACTTTGTATTTCGTAGGTTCCATATCTTAATATTTACTCTAAAAATAAATCTTTTATCGGTTATCAGCAAACATTATTGATTTTTTGTTAATATGTTAGCATATCCCTTTAATTGCCGCTGATAAACCGATAACCAAAAAACTAATGCCTGCTTTTTTTCAATTCACTTTTCAGCTCAAAAAAAATGTCATAGCTTTGTAGTATTCTTAATTCCCGCATTAGCCCTCCAATTGTAAATTAAAAAAAGTATTATGCAAACTACCATTTGGCACAAGTATTTGCCTATTATTAAAATTTTGATGAAAAGGGCCGCTTCCGAAGATCAAAAACTGGAGCTCAACCGCACAGATTTTGAAAAGTCAGGATTGCAAAAGAAAGCTGGCAGTAAATTCAAAATTTTGTTTCAAAACGGGAAGATAGCTAACCTGATCAGCACCAATGATGCCGCCATGGAACTTGCCAATGCCATGATGGACAATGAAGCGATCAACGACTTGGTCCATGAAAACAATTACGAAATCGGACTGACCACTAAACTGGTGCTCACGATAAAAAATACTTCTTCAGAATCTGTACACGCTTAGTTTGTATGCTTCTTCATTGCAGGGTAAGGCTGTGGCAGGACTTATACCCTTTTCGCTACTTTCCTTCTTCCAACCCGTATTTGTGCATGTAGCGGTCATATAATTGTTGCTGCTTATTACCGAGGTCGAGCGTCCTTCCCTGAATAAATGCATAAGCAACCTTATTGGTGCGCATGTCTAAAATATCGCCGTCGGACACCACGATGTTTGCATCTTTTCCCACTTCAATACTTCCGGTTTTAGAATCTATTCCTAATATTTTCGCAGCATTTAGTGTAATGGCCGTCAGGGCCTCTTCTTTAGTTAATCCATAACCGGTTGCAGTTCCCGCATTAAAGGCCAGGTTACGATAGCGGCTTTGATCATCGGGGTCAGAAATGCAGTACAGCAATCCCGCCTGCTGCAGCAGATACGGTGTTTTATAGGGAAGATCCACATCATCGTCGCGGAAATTGGGAAGACTGTGAGATGAGCTAAGAATTACAGGAACATTGTTTTCCTTCAGATAACCGGTAATTTTCCAACTGTCGCTGCCGCCGATTATTACCGGCTTAAATCCGAATTGCCTGGCGAGCTCCACTCCTTCCATCATCGGTCTTTCCAGGTCGGCATGAATAAAAAGCTTCTGACTTCCATCAAATAACCCTTTCACCGACTCAAACTTGAGGTTTGTATGCACGTGAGAAGGGCTCGATAAATAAGCTTTGGCGTCATTGAAGAAAGTTTTCACCGTTTCCAGCTTTTTTAACGCATCTTCCAGCGGATCGCGGTTTTGAGAATAGCGCATGAAATTGGGCATGCGGAGGTGAATTCCTTCATCCATCTGGTAAACCGCATCTTCCCAGTTCCAGGCATCAAGTTGCATTACAGATGAACTTCCGGTAATCAGCCCTCCCGAAGGAATTACATTGGCAAACAGAATTCCATTAACTTTCAAAGTATTGATAATCTTTGAGTCGGTATTGTACGCGACCACTGCCCGCACGTTAGGATTTAACTCTCCCAGTTCATAATCATCCCTTGTTGATCTAACGGCACCGATCTCGTTTAACCCCAGGTTAGTATTGGCATTAATCAATCCCGGATAAATCTCCTTTCCTTTACAATCAATAATTTCTGCTCCCGGAGCCGGCTCTACCATGCCGACTTTCGTAATCTTACCTTTTTCAAAAACCACCATCCCATTTTCGATGATGTTTCCGTTTCCAACATGAATTCTGGCATTGGTAAGGGCGATTGTACCCTTTTGAGGCGGAGCGGGATAAACATTCGCCTGCGAAAATCCCGTGATGATATAAAAAGTCGACAGTAGTGATAACAATATTTTTTTCATGATGAGATGAATGATAATATTTTGTGATAAAGTTTAGTTGCGGTTTCCAATTTCAAAATCCCATACAGAGCGGGTTTTCACGTGATCTTCCTCACATTCATTGAGATAATCGAAAGTGGCAACTGCCGGACTTGTTTTTTCTCCGGATGATTTGGCCTCTGCCATTTTTTTAATAAGCCGGCTTTTTTCCGCACCCAACTGCTTCCTGAGTTCAACATCTTTTTGAAGATCAAAATATACGATTCCATCAACGATGGTTTTCTCCGGTTTTGCGTAAACGCTGAGAGGATTTTCATTCCATAAAACAAGGTCTGCGTCTTTACCGGTTTTGATGCTTCCGACGCGGTTGCTGACATGCAACATCATAGCCGGATTTAAGGTACACATTTTCCACGCTTCTTCCTCGCTCAAATTTCCGTATTTGATGGTCTTTGCGGCTTCCTTATTGAGATGCCTTGCCATTTCGGCGTCATCGCTGTTTATTGCCACCAACACGCCCTCTTTCTGCATAATTGCGGCATTATAGGGAATCGCATCTTCGACCTCCGACTTATATGCCCACCAATCGCTGAAGGTAGCAGCCGCGGCACCATGCGCTTTCATTTTATCGGCAACCTTGTAGCCTTCAAGTATATGGGTAAATGTATTCACCTTGAAGCCCATTGAATCTGCCACATGCAGCAACATGTTTATCTCACTTTGAACGTAGGAATGACAGGTGATAAATCTTTTATCGTTGAGGATATCTAAAAGCGTCTCAAGCTCCAGATCTTTTCGTTTACCAGCCGGGAAATCAGCATAATCCTTCGCCCGGGTAAACGCATCTACCAGCACTTGTTCAACGCCCATCCTGGTATCCGGAAAACGATTATTAAAACTGCTGTATGATCGTTTAACATTTTCGCCGAGGGCGAATTTTATGAATCCATCTGCGCCGGCAAATTTCATTTCCTCGGCATTTTTTCCCCAGCGTAATTTTATCAGTTGTGTTTGTCCGCCAATTGTATTGCAACTGCCATGCAGGATATGGCTGCTCGTAACGCCACCTGCCAACTGGCGATAAATATTAATATCTTCAGGATCTATTACATCGGCAATCCGGACTTCCGCCGTAACAGACTGCGAACATTCATTTACCCCACCTTCTACAGCTATATGCGAATGTTCATCGATGATACCGGCGGTCAGATGCTTTCCTGCCCCGTCGATAACCGTTGCATTGCCGGCCTTAAGATTTTTCCCGATTGCGGTAATCTTCCCCTTTTGAATCAATACGTCGGTTTCTTTCAGGATTCCGGCGGTCTCATTGGTCCAGACTGTTGTATTTCTGATTAAAAGATCCTCCTGCTTTGGCGCCTCGGTAAATCCATATCCGTTAAACGGATAAACCACCTTTGCATCTACGGTTTCCTTTTTTCCGGCTTTGGATGAATCGGTTTTGTCCTCGGCAGCGGAAACAAATTGCACATTCCTCTGCAATGGATCGCCTTTGGAATTATAACCCGTACCTGTCCATGTATTGCCCGAAATAATGCCGTTGAGGATATAAGATTTGCCGGTGTCCTTTTTATCGCTCCAGTTGATTTTTACCCAATTTGAATTTTCTGCAATAGAAAATTTAGGACGAACAGAATCCGTTCCAAGTAACAGCAATGCTTTGGGATCGGACAATTTTCCACTGATCTCAAGGTTGTAATTCTTACTCAGGCCGTTCTCCTTTACAGTCATCTGGTATTTTCCGCGGTAATCCTTCCAGCCGTTTTCTTCAAGCAGGTATTTTTTTCCGTTTACCCAGTTTTGGAAAACCACTGTTTCTTTTTCAAACAAAGGCCCGCTGCTGATGATGAAGTTTGCCAGCTTTCCCTGATCAAGGCTTCCAACCTTGTCGTATACACCAATCAGCCTGGCCGGAGTTTGTGTTAATGCTTCCAGCGCTTTTTCGGGCGTTAATCCATTATCAATCGCTTTCAATAAGTTCTTCTTAAAGTCGGCTGCTTTATCCACGCCTTCGGAAGTAAGGGCAAAATTGATCCCGGCATTTTGAAACATTCCAGGCTGCAGCGGCGCCATTTCCCAATGCTTTAAAACACTTACAGAAACCGTTCTCGCCACCGTTACGTCTTCGAGATCGAGAGCGGCAGGAAAATCAACAGGCAAAATGAAGGAGGCGTTGGCATCTTTCATTTCCTGCATTCGCTGGTATTCGTTTCCTCCGCCCTTAACAATATAATTTACACCATACTCCTTTGCAATCTTTAAAGCACGCAGATCATTCCACTTATCATTGCTGATAAAAATCTGCGGCAAATTAAGATTGTCATTCCATGCTTGTAAGGTGAAATTGGTTCCTTCCGCCGGCTGATTTTTCCTGTACCATTGTCCGTCAAGATAAGCCTGCCGCAACAGCGCGATAGATCCCATCAAAGATGTTGGATAAGATTGGGTGGAAGTGCCTTTATTGAATGAAAAAAAAGATGCAGCCTTTTCCTTCAATACCAGAAAATTATCGATTTCGTCGCCTGTGGTTACCAAAACACCGGTTCCTCTTGCAATCCCATCCTCCTGATGCGATAATACAATGCCAAAACCTTTTGAACGCAGGCTTTCGGCATCTTTTGCATTTTTCGTAAACAGCGAAGCGGCGTTGGTCTCGCTTCTCAAAGCCTCATTCCATCCGAAAGCACCGTCCTTATTACTGATATTTTGATATCCCCTATCACCCTGTTTGCTTTTTTCGGGGCTTATTCCATAACCGCTTACCAGTTCAATGAAAGACGGATAAATGTATTTCCCCTTACAATCGATCAGAATGGCGCCAGCAGGAATCGAACCGTTGTTTCCTACCGAAATGATATTTCCCTTTTGAATGACTAGTGTTGCGTTGTGCAAGGTTGTTGACGGATCTTTTACGATCGTAGCATTTGTAAATGCGTAAAGATCTGAACGGCTATCAACAACCCCATTCACCGGAAAAGTTTCCTGTGCACTCACTAACCTTAAAATAAAGATTGATAACAGCAGCAACGAAAATTTCTTCATAAGTAATTATGGCTGATTAATGACAGATAAACCTAAAGATGTATTCTATCTCCGGTTCAAAATTTTTTACCGATGGAAATATATGAATTTAAACGGAAGTGGCGATGTAATCTTTAATGGTGTTGATCACTTCATTGAAGCGTGAACCATCCTGACCGCCTGCTACGGCAATTGTTTTTTGCCCGCCACCGCTACCATTGATCAGAGGACCTACTTTTTCTTTCACGAGTTTCGCCGCATCAAGACCCTTTCCCTGCACCAATTTATCGCTGACCGCTACCGCTACCCCGGCTTTTCCCTTGCTGGCCGATAATAAAACGACCACCCGGTTTTCTTTCGATTTACTCAAATCAAACGTCAGCTTTTTCAGGTTGTCGGTTTGTTCAATTTCAACCACCTTTCCAATAAAATCTATTCCGGCAATTTCCATGGCGCCCTCTTCCAACTCTTGCTTCAAGACCGCGAGTTGTTTGGATTGTAAACTTTCCAGCCGCTTTTTCAGTTCGCTATTTTCCTCTAAAAGAGTTTGGATAGCCTGCACCGGGTTTTTCGGATGTTTTATTAGTTGAAGGATGAAATCCTGCTGCTCAAAGGTGTTGTTTATGTAGTGTTCCGCTGCAAGACCGCTAACTGCAAACATCCTTCTCACACCGGCTGCGACTGCCGTTTCCTGTTTGATCTTGAAAAATCCGAGATCACCGGTTCTTGAAACATGCGTTCCGCCACAAAGCTCAATAGAATAATGCGGATCAATAATAACGACACGTACCATTTCGCCGTATTTTTCTCCAAACAAAGCCATCGCCCCGAGTGCAATCGCTTCATCCTTTTTCATTTCCGTAATAACGACAGGTATGTTTGCACGAATCTTCTGATTTACAATAGATTCTATCTTTTTTATTTCATCCTCTGTGACCTTTGCAAAATGCGAAAAATCGAAGCGAAGATTTTCGGCATTTACCAGGCTTCCCTTTTGATTTACATGCGATCCCAAAACCTCTTTAAGGGCCGCATGTAACAGGTGGGTTGCCGTATGATGAATTGCGGTTTGCGCTCTTTTTTCGTAATCAATTTTTGCAAGAACCTCCGATTCAGGATGCTGTGGAAGGCGGTCTGTTATTTGAATAATAAGGTTGTTCTCCTTTTTTGTATCCAAAACGTCGATGGCTTCCTCTTCGAAATATAAAGTTCCAGTATCCCCCACCTGACCACCGCTCTCTGCATAAAACGGAGTGGCATTTAAAACGATCTGATAAGCTTCCTTTCCTTTCGCCTTTACCTTTCGGTATTTTACAACCCTGGTTTTAACCTCAGCCGAATCATATCCGATAAATTTATTGATAGGATCGGAAGAAAGCTCGATCCAATCGGAGGTTTCGAGAGCGGTGGCTGCACGGCTCCTGTTTTTCTGCTGTTGCATTTCCGATTCAAATGCCGCTTCATCTACCTGCAAATGATTTTCTTCGCCGATAAGTCTTGTAAGATCAACAGGAAAGCCGTAGGTATCAAAAAGTTCGAAAACGGCAGTTCCGGAAATAATTTTTGATCCTGAAGCAAGGGTTGCATCGATAATTTCCTGAATCTTCTTCAATCCTTTATCGAGGGTGCGTAAAAATGCTTCCTCCTCTTCCCTGATGACCCTTTCTATAAATGATTGCTGCTGAAGGAGTTCGGGAAAGACATTTTCAAATTGCTTTGCCAATACGGGCACAATCTGATGAAGGAGGGGTTGATGATAATCAAGATGAGAATAATAATATCGCACCGCTCTTCTTAAAATCCTTCTTATTACATAGCCCGCACCGGTGTTGGAAGGAAGCTGGCCATCGGCAATGGTAAAGCTGATAGCGCGGATGTGATCTGCAATTACCCTGAAAGCGATGGCCTGTTTACTATCACCGAAATCGTATTTTTTACCGACGATGGCTTCAGTAGCTTCAATTAAAGGCGTAAAAACGTCGGTATCATAATTACTTTTTTTATCCTGCAGGACGCGTACCAGCCGCTCAAAACCCAGTCCGGTATCCACATGCTTTTGCGGAAGGGGAGCAAGACTGCCATCCCTCATCCTGTTAAACTGGATGAACACATTATTCCAGATCTCAATGACCTGCGGATGGTCTTTGTTCACCAGATCTGCTCCGTTTACCGCTTTTCTTTCGGCTTCGGTACGACAGTCGATATGAATTTCGGTACATGGACCACATGGTCCGGTTTCACCCATTTCCCAGAAGTTATCCTTTTTCCCTCCCATGAGGATCCGGGAAGGATCCACATGTTTTTCCCAGGCACTTTCGGCCTCTTGATCTTTGGGAAGGTTGTCGGCCCGATCGCCCTGAAAAACAGTCACATACAGCCGATCCTTGTCAATCTTAAATACTTCGGTCAACAATTCCCAGCTCCAGGCGATCGCTTCTTCCTTGAAGTAATCACCAAAGCTCCAGTTTCCCAGCATTTCAAACATGGTATGGTGATAGGTGTCAACACCCACTTCCTCAAGGTCGTTATGCTTGCCGCTCACCCGCAGACATTTTTGGGTATCGGCTACGCGCCTGAATTCAGGTTGTTTATTTCCAAGGAAATAATCCTTGAATTGATTCATTCCCGCATTGGTAAACAACAAAGTGGGATCATTTTTTACAACAATCGGAGCGGAAGGAACAATATGATGGTGTTTTGACTTAAAAAAATCCAAAAAACTTTGTCGTATTTCAGCACTTGTGCGCATAGGAACTCAAAAATTAGAAAATCATTTAGTTTGCAAGCTGTTATCTTTGTCGTAACAAGGCAGCAAAGGTAAGAATTTGACTGCATGCATTATGCACTGAAGGTTTTCCATTTTATTCGTTTCATGCGCTCCGGGCACATGGATTAACGTTGAAAGGCAACACCAAATCCCCCTGATGAAGAAAGTTAAATATTATTACAATACACATACACTCCGGTACGAAAAAATTGAAACACCGTTTGAGATCAAGTTGCTGAGGATATTTGGCTTTTTCGCAGCCATATTGGTCACCTCCATCATAATCGTGGCCATTGCATTTCAGTTCATTGACTCTCCTAAAGAAATTTTACTGGAACAACAAAACCAGTCGATGTCTGAAAATTACGGCATCCTGAAACAAAAAGTTCAGCAACTGGAAATTCAGATGCAGGAACTGGAAAAAAGAGACAATACCGTTTATCGCTCAATCTTTGAAGCGCCGCCGATCCCCGATAGCGTGCGCCTGAAGAAAATGCAGAAAAATAAGGAATTGAACCTCCTACAAACCATGGATGAAAATGCGCTCGTCAGCAGTCTCACAACGCAATTGAACCAGCTTACACTGCGGGTTTCCTACCAGAATTCGTCCCTCAATGAAATTGTTGGAATGATCAGGGACAAGGAAAAGCTCATGTCTGCAATTCCGGCCATTCAGCCTGTAAGTAATAAAAATTTGAATCATATCGCTTCCGGATTTGGGTACCGGATTGATCCCATCTATAAAATTTCGAAATTTCATGCAGGGCTTGATTTCGCTGCTCCACAAGGCACCCCAATTTATGCTACGGCCGATGGAAAGGTGAAAGTGGCAGAATATAATGCCGGCGGCTATGGAAATCACGTGGTTATCAATCATGGATTTGGATATGAAAGTCTTTACGGACATATGGTTAGAATAAAGGCGAAGGTTGGCCAAAAGGTGAAACGAGGTGAGGTGATCGGATATGTCGGTTCAACCGGTAAAAGTACCGGCCCGCATTGCCATTACGAAGTTCATAAAGATGGTCAGCCCGTAGACCCCGTCTACTATTTCTACAACGATCTTACACCCGAACAGTACGATCAGCTGCTGAAACTTGCAGCACAGAGCAACCAAAGCTTTGACTAACGTCTATAATAAAAGTTTCAATTGGCTGTAAAGAGTCGTAACTTCAAAGTAAATTTATTGAAATGAAAAAGCTCTTTTTCATTATCCTTAGCGGCATGACTTTCGCCCTGCCTGCTTCCACCGCATTTGCGCAAAGCGGCAACCTCTCCCTTGGAGTAAAGGGAGGAATCAGCGTACCCGATCTTAAATCTTCAGGAACAAACCCTTTAAGCCAGGGATGGGTGTCGCGGTTGGGCCCATATTTCGGTCTGGTTAGCGAAATTCCTTTGGGACCACAAATCTCGATTCAGGCCGAATTGAACTACGCTTCGCAAGGCGGTAAAAAAAACGGGGCACAGCCGATTCCGGTTTCTCAACTTGGATTGGAACTGCCACCCGGGATTCCCCTTTCGGATTACCTCTATGCCAATTACAGGTCGGAAGCGATTCTGAATTATCTGGAATTACCGGTATTACTGAAACTGAATTTTCCGTTGAACGAACAATTATCGTGGTTTGTGAATGCCGGGCCTTATGCGGGTTATCTTTTACGCGCAAAGAATGTAACGAAAGGAAGCAGCAACATCTATCTTGATGAGAAACTTTCGCAGGTTATCTGGCCAGTACCCATATCTTTCGACAGCACACTGAACATTAAGGACGAGATCAATCGTTTCAATTTTGGAATACAGGCAGGAATTGGTCTCAGTTTGCAACTGCCGGCAGGAAAACTGGTATTTACCGCCGGAGGAAACTTAGGAATTACCGACATTCAGAAGGATGAAAAAAATGGCAGCAATAAAACCGGTGCAGCTACCATTACGGTTGGTTATCTCATTGATTTGTAAGGGAATGTTTAACAGTTTCGCAAAGGCGATTAACTTTTTTTTAAAACAATTATTTTCCACCTTTGGTTTGCAGTTCCCGGAAGAGGAGTTGAAAGATTTACATGAGCATTATAAGTTGGTTAACACTTTAAATTAATTTTTGGCACTGCATTTGTAACTTATTTATCAAATTAGTTTATAGTCAATTTTCTCATAAGCAGTTAGTTTTGGTTGCGGCCCCTGTTTCTACAGGGGCTTATTTTTTTACCGCCTGCGAACAAGCCAAAGCGCTATCTTTTCTCCATTCCACAAAATAATTCCAAGGGCCAGCAAACAGCCGAATGTATCAGCCAGCATATCTAAGAAATCGAAGCTACGTTCAGAGGCGAAATAATATTGCACAAACTCTATCAGGATTCCAAACAGGATCCACCATAGAGCGATTCCAACGAAGACACTCAATGACCCGCGTCTGGAATACAAAAATGGGAGGGACCATAAAAAGGTAAGTAATGCAAACATTCCGGTATGAACCCATTTATCGAAATAAATCAAGTCAAAGAGAGCGGATTTCGGAATGTCCCTGCCTGGCATCAGGAGTAAGAAACAGGAAATCAGGAACCAAATAATCGCAGGTAGGAAATAAATAAACTTTAGACGCACTTTTTTGCGCAAAGCTAACGAATAACAAAAAGTTTATACTTATCGGGAGTCGTCCTTAACAAAGTGATAGGAAAAGGCATTGGAATTATTTCGTTCACCGGTATTACTGATTGCCCATCTTTCACTGAACGATTGGGAAAGGCAAGGATTGTGCGGGAGAACGTTGGACTTATCGTCTGTATAAATAAGAAAAGCTGTCCCGGTTAAGAGACAGCTCTTCGTTATTTAGAAACCATTTAATTTATTTTGATTTCTGCAGATTCGGGAACGGAGCCGGAATGGTATTAGGTCCCGTTTCGGTTGTACCCATTACATCTACAGTATTCGGATCGCCACCGCTGCTGATATTCCAGATCAAACGGCTTTCAGAGATTCCCTGCTGTTGGCTGAGATATTTGATAACCGTATTCACTCTATCCCAGGCAAGTTGCTGAGAGCGCTTGTTAGACGCGCTGTAGTAACCGCTAACTCTTACGTTGCAGGAAGGATTAGCGTTCATTTGCTGAGCGATATTGTTGAGAGCAGATTTAGCAGTAGAGCTTAATGTCAGGCTTCCGCTTCTGAACTGTACGCTTGGCATAGCACCGAGGTCACATGCAGGACGCCAGTTCTTCAGGCTGTCACGCAATTCAGCGCAGCAAGCAGGTTCAGGACATTTTCCTACACCGTCTGCATCAACAGGGAAACAATCCCTTGCGGTCAATTTTTCTTTATCTCTGTAATCAGGAACACCGTCACCATCTGTATCGAGGCTTACACCGTGCACATCAACAGGAGCACCTGCAGGCGTGTTTGGTTCCATATCGAATTGGTCGGTTACACCGTCGCCGTCAGCATCAGGTAATACCACAGGTGGCATTTTCATGTGTTGAGGGGCATTAACCTCATTATAAATATAATTGTTTGGATTGATCCACCAAAGAGGTTGTACTGATTTGGAAGAATTACCCAGATTGAAATTCAAACGAACGTTTGAGAAGGCGAACTGATCACCGCTGTTTCCACCGGCAAAACCGTCTAAGTAGTCATTGCCCAGTAATGGCGCCGTAAGTCTTTCTTCCAAAGCGATATTAAAACGATCGCTTAATTTGAAAGCTACTCCACCACCATAACTGATAGCATGGTAAAGACCGTATTCTTTCCTTCCGGCTACTTCTTCACCACCAAAGGTGCTGATGAGGTTGTTGGATGGATAATACAATACCTGCGGATTTGTAAATCCGGTAGTAACTTTTGAAGCCACGAGATCATATCCCAATAAAGCGTAGAAGTTTACTTTCGGATCGCCCCTGTAGTGGCTGATGGTATTGAGTGATGCAATCAAATCAAGTCCCAGCATATGAGTTTGATTATTGGTATAAGGAACATAGCCTTTGTATCCCGGAACGTGAACGGAAGAATAGTAATATCCACCTCTCAATGAGATGATATGACCCAATGCTTTTCTCAAAGAAATACCAGCATTGAAACCACCTACATAAGCACCATTCGTAACACCGTTAATCTCTCTTTCCTTTAAAGATCCAGGACGATCACCAATAATGAATGAGTTACCGCCTGTAATACCCAATTCCCACTGACTATTAGGCTTAGATGGATACGGATA
>JAFAEW010000004.1 GCA_023423835.1 Bacteroidota bacterium
GTTAACGGTGCGGCCGGAGTTTATACTTATTGACGGAAACCGGTTTAAGCCCTATCGTGATATAAAACACGAATGTATTGTTCAGGGTGACGGGTTGTACACAAGCATTGCCGCCGCGAGTATTCTCGCTAAAACTTATCGCGACGATTATATGCGACAGTTGCACGATGATTTTCCTGAGTACAACTGGAAATCAAATAAGGGTTACGGCACCCGCGAGCACCGTTCGGCCATCCTGATCCATGGAATATCGAAATACCACCGCCGAAGTTTTGACATTATGAAAGCGGAGGTGAATGAAGAAATGCTTGATGAACTTACCGAGGCTGATTAATCCGCTCCACTGATATCTGTGACGCATCTGAATCCTACATGACAGAGTGAGCTGTTAGGCGTGGAGGAGGCCGATCTTCCTATCTTATATCCATGACAAACATTAATGTCGCAGAGAAAAGATCCGCCCATCTGCAACTTTTGAGCATCGGGACCGGTGGTATCGCGGATGTTTTTCCAATCTTCAATCCATTCCCAAACATTGCCACCCAGATCTGTTAATCCTAAAATCGTTTTTCCAAAAATTCCAACCGGCGCTGCAAAGGCATATCCGTCGGCAACCGTATTTTTATAAGGAAAATTTCCCTGCCATACGTTGGCCATATATTTCCCGTTTTCGATCAGTTCATTTCCCCAGGGGTACTCTTTGTTGTAGTTGCCATCGGCGTTCATGGCGGCATAGATCCATTCCTTGGCTGTCGGCAGTCTTTTTCCGGCCCAGTTGCAATAGGCTATAGCATCATTCCACGATACCTGTGTTGCAGGCATATCGCCTTCTGCTTTTGGTTTATCCGGTCCGTAGGGATAGAGATAATTCGCGCCTTCCGTCATTTTCCAGCGATGCAAAACCGTATCAAAAACGTCTGCTGATCCATATTTGTGTGCGTCATCAACATAGCCGGTTGCACGAATAAAAGCATCGTATTGTTGCACGGTAACCGGAGAGATATCCATAAAAAATCCGGCCATCTTTTCACCGCTTTCATTGGTGCCGGAAGGGATCAAAACCATGCCTTCGGGAGGTTTGATTTTTTCATTTTGTGCATACAGATCCTGCTGATAACCCGCAAAGGAAATCCACACCAGGATCACAAGCCAAAATCCTGTCCGTCGTTTATTCTGCTGCTTCTTCACCTTTTTTTCCTCTTTTCACGATGTCTCCCGAACTGAATAAGATCGGCTTCAGCGTTTCCCGCCATTCGGGAATTCTTCTCAGTAAGAATTCGAGATCCATTCCAAAGTGTTTGAATTCTTCTTTTTGTGCATCTTCCATGATCGCCTTTGCTTCCATATCTTTTTCTACTGCCAATCTTTGCTGGTACCAGTTGATTGCTTCGGCTTCTTCGGTTAACGAAGCAAACATGCGTACGAGCGTTCTTGTTTCTTCTGAAAGTTCTTCAGGTGGTTCGTGATATTGATCAAATCCCATAAAAAATCGTTTCCATAAAGGTAGAAGGGAATGTCCGCATTTCAAAGGGCAGTATCTGAACGGGTTCTTAAATTATCGGGATTGGGAAAACCAGGATCGTAATCTATTCCCGACCTTCATCCATCCGGTCTTTCCTCCGCATACCAAAATGCGGCGATTGATTTAAAATCCGGATGCCGGTGAGCGTGATGCCATTGTTTATGAACTCATTAAATAAAAAATTCCTTAGCTTCATTCTTTCGAAAATCAACTTATGAAAAGAAACATCTTTTATCTGTCGGTCATTTTGTGTTTACTTATGGCCTTTACTGCCGACCGGTTGGAAAAAAATGAGTGGATTCCGTTATTTGACGGCAAGACGCTCGACAACTGGAAAGTGGGAGCCAATGCAGCAACTTTTTCGGTAGTGGACGGAATGATTAAAGTAAATGGCAATACGGCACATTTGTTTTATAATGGACCGGTAAACAACCATGATTTTAAAAACTTTGAATTTAAAGCCGATGTATTAACCCGGCCGGGTAGTAATTCAGGGATTTATTTCCATACAAAATACCAGGAACGTTCATGGCCAAAAAAAGGTTATGAAGTGCAGGTAAACAATTCCCATTCAGACTGGCGCAGAACCGGCAGCCTTTATGGCATTGCCGATGTAAAGGAAAAATTGGTGAATGATGATGAATGGTTTACTGAACATATCATCGTTTCGGGTAAAAGAATCATCATAAAAGTTAATGAGAAAACCGTTGTGGATTATACCGAACCCGATAACGTAGAACGACCGGAGGGTGATCAGGAACGGATCATTTCTCACGGCACCTTTGCCCTGCAGGGACATGATCCAAAGAGTGAGGTGTATTTTAAGAATATCATGGTGAAGCCGTTGGAATAAGCAAAAACAAACAGAGCAGCAATGTTTTCGCAAGGCAGGAATGGATCGCTTCAACCAGTTTCGCGTATCAAACAACTGTTCCTTCCGGAATCTTATCAAACTGTTCTTTCAATTCTTCAAACATATCTTTGAAAAACGGAATGATATTTCCGATCAGATCCACCGCAGCCGGTCCAACCGGAGCCAGCAGTTGGTAGCTTGTTGAGTGGGAGAGGGTTTCAGGTTTGATGATGGAGGTTTGCGACAGGTAAAACAAAACGATACTAAACAGCAATCCATACAGGAATACAAAAAAAACGATTCCGCCAAGCCGGTTAAGCCATCCCATCATCGCGAGTTCCACGAACTTTTGAATGATCGCCGCCGCCCATTTAACCAATAATCCCAGAATAATCATTACCGCTATAAAGGCTAGAAACGGTATCAGTTGAGCGCTTATGTTCGTATTTTCTGTCAACCATTTTGAAGCGACGATCGAAAATTTCATGGCAGCCGCGATGCCTGCAAAAACTGCGATGAAGGAAAATGCAGCTACAATAAACCCCTTTCGCACACCTTTCCAGATTGCAAAGACTAATAGTATAAGCGCAATAATGTCGATCATCGTAACTATTCAAATGCGGAAAATAAGCGCTTTATTGCACAATCAGAGAGAAAAAATATAATCAGCCTGAAAATTGAAAACTGCAAACCTTCATCTGGTTAGCTGAATAGGCATCGGGAATTTTACTTCAATAAATTCTTAAGTGCGGCCGATATTGATTTTCCATCCGCCCTGCCGGCCAGCGTTTTCGTGGCGACGCCCATCAGTTTCCCCATTTCTGAAGGAGAAGAACTGCCATGCTCTGCAATAATCTTTTGAAGGGCCGCCGTTAATTCATTTTCATCCATTTGTTTTGGAAGAAAGGTTTCGATGATATCAATTTCTTCCTGCTCTTTGTTGGCCAGGTCTTCCCGGTTTTGCTGGCGATAGATATCGTAAGAATCCTTTCGTTGTTTCACCATCTTTTGCAGGATCTTCATCTCGGTTTGCTCATTGATTTCACCCTGGGCGCCGGGTTCGGCCTTTGCTTTAATAATCTCCGATTTAATGGCCCTCAAACTTCTGAGTGCTGCTTCATCTTTCGATTTCATTGCGTCTTTCATTTGAGCCATAACCTTTTGTTCTAAACTCATATCTTTTGTTTTAGAAGTAAAATGAATTCTATTTGTTTTGCTGAATCTGTGCTTCCCTGAATTTGATCATAAAATCCTTTGCAAACTTCTTCATATCATTTACCAGTTCTTCGTGGTGTGTTGCGCGGTTATAGGTGTCGGCCATCGACATGATGGTTTGATAAAAGAAATCGGCCATTTCATCTACCATCATATCCTTGATCCACAAGTCGATTCTCATCGCCGACTTGTCGCTGCCGTCCCAGAACGAAAGCATCATCGCCTTTGCTGCCTGCCATTCATCAGCGGTGGTACTGTCGGCTTTCCAGTTGATCTTAAACGGAACTTTTTTCTCGTCTAAATGAACGTCGATTTCAATTTTTGAGCTTTGCATATAAAATAAATTGGAGGCAAAATTAGGTGAAAAATCGGCCAATTTTATGGTAAAATTCCCATTAGTGCTGCAAGGTTTGCGGCAACGTATTTGTGCAAATAGGGAACCGAATTTTCTTCGGCTTCATCAGCCATTTTGGTTCGTTCCTGCTCGTTTTTGTAGATATTTATCAATGCCTGTCCGATGGTCTTCGGATCCTTCTCTTCGAGGATAATTCCGCCATTTTTCACATACTCCCGGCTGCTTTTTGTATAGCCGCAGATGGAAGGAACGGCAGAAATCATTGCAACAGTTACGGCCCAGAGATCCGAATCGGAGACGGGAAAATGGAGAAGCGCATAGGCGGCCGAAACAATTTCTGCCACTTCGCGGTTTTCAGCATCTTCAATCAGGCTCACATCTTCCCGGTATTTGTAGGTATTCAATTTATCTTTCATCTTACCCGAAAGCGATTCTTCTTTTGGAAGAATTAAAAATTTCATGCTGCTGTTTTGCCACTTTTTGAAAACCGAAAATGATTTCAACAGAAGGACGAAAAGATCCACATCGTCTTCCCGCAAAAAGCATAAAAAATATTCCTTGTTTTCAGAATACCGGCTCTTGAGGTAAAGTTTGTCGTGCCATTCCCGGGGATGAAAAACCGGCGGAGCAGAATAGGTGACGCATTGCACCCGTTCCTCATTTATCCCCAAACGGTTTTGCAATTCCTGCTTTACAACATTTGAATACGTAAGGAAGGTCGCCTGTTCCGGTACTTTTTTCATAAGCTTTTTGAGGGCCGCTTTTTGCAGAATTGTTTTTTTCCCGGGTTCAAAAATTTTAGCATCGCCAATCAGCAGCAGTTGCGGAACGTTTGTTTTTACGGGAATAGCCGTGAGCGAGATCACTTTTTCAATTCCGTATTTTTTAAGAAGCTTCGGCAACTTCAGGTTGTACCAATATGCCAGGGATAAGGGGTTTTGCGTATTGATCAGGAAATGTATGACGACGTTTTTTCCTGTTACCTGTTCTTTTCGCAAACGAAGGAGAAAGTGTTCTTTTACCGGATAGCCGTTTTCGCTGCATACTTCATCCAGCAGGGTAGAAAGATAAGCTCCATAATCGTTATCAAGATCGCTATTGTGATGTATGACCGCAATTCGCATGCGTAAATCTTAAATTTATTTTGCCATTTTTGCCAGGTTCTCCGCCACTTGAAGGCCTTCAATAAATTCATCAAGCTCTCCGTTCATTACTGCCGGAAGGTTATAGGAGGTAAGGTTGATACGGTGATCGGTAACTCTTCCCTGCGGGTAATTGTAAGTTCTGATTTTTGCGCTCCGATCTCCCGTACTTACCAGCGTTTTTCTCGTTTTTGCGATCGCTTCTTCATGTTTTCTCACTTCTTCTTCATATAGCTTCGTCCGCAACATTGTCATTGCTTTTTCGCGGTTTCCGAGCTGGCTCCTTTCGGTTTGACAAACCACAACCGTACCCGTGGGAATATGTGTCAACAACACTTTTGTTTCTACCTTGTTTACGTTTTGACCGCCGGCGCCGCCACTTCTTGCCGTCTCCATTTTCACGTCGGCGGGATTTAGTTCGAAATCAACTTCTTCCGCCTCCGGCATCACGGCAACGGTGGCTGCAGACGTGTGAACCCTGCCCTGTGTTTCGGTATCAGGAACGCGCTGAACACGGTGAACGCCGCTTTCGAATTTAAGCGTTCCATATACATCTTCTCCCTGCACTTCCAGGATCACTTCTTTGAAACCACCAACGGTTCCTTCATTTTCCGATACGATGTTGATCTTCCAGCCTTTTTTATTACAATAACGCACATACATTTCCATCAGATCACCGGCAAACAAACTGGCTTCATCACCGCCGGTTCCTGCCCTGATTTCGATCATTGCATTTTTGTTATCCTGCGGATCTTTTGGAATGAGAAGCTGTGTCAGCGTTTTTTCCAGCGTCTCCTTCTTTTCCTCCAGGTCCGGCAATTCCATTTTCGCCAGCTCTCGCAAATCTTCATCATTGCCATTCAGCGCTTCCCTCGCAAATTCATAATCAGAATTAACCCTCAGGTATTCTTTGTAGGGCGCCATTATCTTTTCCAGTTCCCTGTACTCCTTGCCATATCTGCTGTATTCTGCAGAATTATTGATGATTTCAGGATTGGTCAATGCAACACCAACCTGCTCAAACCGCGCTCTTAATGACTCTAACTGTTCAATCATTGGAAAATGGTATTTACTGCCACCAAAGTTTTGTTTGCCCTTTGGATGAAAAAAATCCGGCGGCAAAATTAAGTTATTTCAGCTTCATCTTTCCCGCTATTAACTTTACCCGATGAAAATTCTAAAGTTTACGGCCACAAAGATTTTCGACGGCCGGAGATACCTGCCCGATGAAACGGTTGTAATTACAGCAAAAGATGGTACCGTCCTCGATATCGTTGCCGAATCTGAAGCAGGAGACGATGTGCAACGGTTTGAAGGGATCATCAGTCCCGGATTCGTAAACTGCCATTGTCATCTCGAACTAAGCCATATGAAAAATAAGATGGCTGAAGGCGGTGGCTTGATCGATTTTCTGATAAAAGTTGTTAAACAAAGAAGTGAATCTGTTGACGTTATCCAAAGCTCGATTGCTGATGCAGTGGCGGAAATGCATTCAACCGGCACGGTTGCAGTTGGCGACATTTCAAATACAGGCGATACCATTCCCGTGAAGCAGGAGCAAAAAATGAAATATTATAATTTCCTCGAATTGCTCGGTTTCTCCGACAATGCGGCCGGTGAAGTTTTGAAAAGAGCAGGGCTTCTTTACAGTGATTTTGCAGAAAAGCTTCCGGCGGCTCAAACATCCATTGTGCCGCATGCGCCCTATTCGGTAAGCCGGAAATTATTTGAATTACTCAACGAAACCGCCCGTGGAAAAACAATTTCAATCCACAACCAGGAAACGCCGGATGAAGCAGAACTTTTTAAGAAGGGCGTCAGCGGGTTTGACCGGTTATACCGCGATCTGGGTATCGACCGTTCCGGTTTCATCCCATCGGGAAAAAATTCAATTCAAACCTATTTACCCTATCTCAAAAGTGCGAAGAACATCCTTCTCGTTCACAATACCTACGCAGGCGAAGATGATCTTCGTTTTGCTGCTGCGCTAATGCAATCAGGGTTTCCGGCCCTGTACTGGTGTATTTGTATAAGGGCAAATCTCTATATTGAAAATGCGGTTCCTCCACTCGAAAAAATAGTTGCGGCGCAACAAAATATTGTGCTCGGCACCGACAGTTATGCGAGCAATAAAACGATGAATCTGCTCGATGAGATGAAGGTTATTCAACATTCTTTTCCCGGCTTGTCGCTTGAAACAATCCTGAGTTGGGCAACTGTAAACGGTGCGGAAGCCCTGCAGATGCAGGATGAAATCGGTGCGATTGAAAAAAAGAAGAGGCCCGGCCTTGTGTTGACCAATCAAATTGAAAACGGGCGGCTCACCCATAATTCAACTTCCCGGAGAATTGTGTGAATATTGAAAATAAAACTGCTACATTCAAATAATAAATTCTGAACAATATGAAGCCCGCCGTTCTCACCTTTATTGCCATCGTTATGAGCTGCGTTGTTTTTGCACAGCAGTCGAAGACAGATATTCTAACGGTTTTGCGCAATCAGGAAATTGCCTGGAATGAGGGCAATATTGAAAAATTTATGGATGGATATTGGAAGAGTGACAGCCTCTTGTTTATCGGTTCAAAAGGCGCTTCCTATGGATGGCAACGGGCATTGGACAATTATAAAAAGGGATATCCCGATAAAGGCGCGATGGGCATTTTAAGTTTCGATATAAAAGAGGTGAAGATGTTGTCAAACGAATTCGCTTTCGTTGCCGGAAAATGGAATTTGGAAAGAAAGGCCGGCGATGTGGGCGGTTATTTCACCCTTTTGTTTAGAAAGATCGGAGACCGATGGTTTATCATTGCAGACCATACCAGCTAAACTTTTCTCTGAGGCGAAAATCCAAATTTAGATCGGGATTAACAACGTCCATAGTCAATTTAAATATATTTACCGATTGAAATGTAAAAAATGAAGAACCTTATTACTGTTTTTGTTCTACTGTTATT